>NZ_JBHZAL010000029.1:0-79353 GCF_042754245.1 Nocardia sp. NPDC059228
CCCGCCGGGGCGTGCTCGGCGTCGCGCGCGGCGCGCCCGGGGGGGGCGGCGGGCGGCGCGCCCCCCCCCCCCCACCCCCGACCGCGGCCTCACATGGTGGCGGCGTCGATGACGAAGCGGTAGCGCACGTCGGAGGCGATCACTCGCTCGTAGGCCTCGTCGATGCGGTCGGCGGCGATCACCTCGATCTCCGCGCCGATGCCGTGCTCGGCGCAGAAGTCCAGCATCTCCTGGGTCTGCGGAATGCCGCCGATCATCGAGCCGGACAGCGAACGGCGGAGGCCCGCCAGCGCGGAAGCCCGCACGCTGTAGGGCTGCTCGGGTAGCCCGAGCGCCACCAGGCTGCCGTCCAGCCGCAGCAGTTTGAGGTAGTCCTCGATCGGCAGGTCGGCGGAGACGGTATTGATGATGAGGTCGAAGGATCCGCGCAGCTTCTTGAAGGTGTCGCGGTCACCGGTGGCGTAGTAGTGGTGCGCCCCGAACCGCAGGCCGTCCTCCTGCTTGGACAGCGAGTGGCTGAGCACGGTGACCTCCGCGCCCATGGCCGCGGCGATCTTCACGCCGATGTGCCCGAGCCCGCCCATACCGATGATGGCGACCCGCTTGCCGGGTCCGGCGTGCCAGTGCCGCAGCGGCGAGAACAGGGTGATGCCCGCACACAGCAGCGGCGCGGCCACATCCAGCCCGATGCCCTCCGGAATGGCCAGCACGAAGCTCTCGGTCACCACGATCTGCGTGGCGTAGCCGCCGAGGGTGCGCCCGCCCGCCTGCTGTTCGGCGGGCACCGGGCTGTTGTAGGTCCAGACCGCCCCGTTCTCGCAGTACTGCTGTTCGCCGGCCAGACAGGGGTCGCAGTGTCCGCAGGAGCCGACCAGGCAGCCCACCCCGACCCGATCGCCGATCCGGTGCCGGGTCACCTCGGAGCCGACCGCGGCCACGATGCCGGCGATCTCGTGGCCGGGCACGCACGGATAGGCGGTCCCCCGCCACTCGTTGCGGGCGGTGTGGATGTCGGAGTGGCAGATACCCGCGTACTTGACGTCGATCAGCACGTCGTAGGGGCCCAGTTCGCGGCGCTCGATGGCGATTTTCTCGAAGGCCGCGTCCGGGGCGGAGACCGCGTAGGCGGTAGCAGTGCTCATGAGGTCATGCCTACTCCCGCATGCCCGCAATGACCAAGCGATCGTTCGATTTCTCACCCGCGGCGCGGCCTGGCACTCCGGCCGCCAACGGCGTCATGCTGGCGGAATGGCCATTCTGCTGTCCCTGCTCTCCATGTGCGCGACCCTGATCGGCGGGCTGCTGGCGGTGCACATCGGTGATCGCAAGCGGCTGGTGCTCGGCCTGGCCGCGGGCGTCATGCTGGGCGTGGTGGCCTTCGACCTGATGCCCGACGCGTTGGAGCAGGACGGCCGCATCGCGCTCGGCGTGCCGGTGCCGCTGCTGGCCGCGGTGGTCGGTTTCTTCACCGTGCACGTGATCGAGCGCTCGATGGCCCTGCACACCGGCTACGAGGACGAATTCGTCGCGCACCGGCACAATCACGACTTCTCCTCGCTGGGCCTGCTCGCGGGCGCGGGCCTGGTGTTCCACTCCACCCTCGACGGCCTCAGCATCGGCTTCGGTTTCCAGGCCGGCGCGGCGGTCGGCGTGGCGGTGGCCATCGCGGTCATCTGCCACGACTTCGCCGACGGATTCAACACTTTCACCCTGACCACGCTGTACGGCAATGCCCGCACACGCGGCCTGATCATGCTGGGGCTGGATGCCGTCGCCCCGGTGGCCGGCGCGATCATCGGCACGCTGGTGCGGGTGCCCGCCGAACTCGTCGGCTTGTATCTCGGCTATTTCGCGGGCTTCCTGCTCTATCTCGCCACGGCCGATATCCTGCCCGAGGCACATGCGGGCAAACCCGCCCGGGGACCGCTGCTGTGCACCCTGGCCGGGGTGCTGGCCATGTTGGCTGTTGCGGCACTGAGCCATTGAAATACTGGTACACCAATAGACAGACATGCTCGAGCCGGCGGGCGAACCGCAATCGGGAGGGTCCGTGGACAGCGACACGCGCGGGGTTGATCCGGCGGGCGGCGCTACCGGCCCCTACCCGGTCCGGGGCCGTCGGCCCGGGCGGGGCGGGCGCACCCTGGCACTGGTCGTCGCCGCCGTCCTCGGCATCACCGGATTCCTGGGCTACCGCGGCGAACTGCCGCGCTGGCCGTTCCGCGACGATGCCACCACGGCTGAGCTGGCCGGCCCGTCGCTGCCGCCGCTGGATGTCGATCTGGTCTCACGGGTGGCCGAACCAGCGCTGGTGAACATCACCGCCGGCATCCGGCCCTACGGCCTGGGCGCGGCCGGCTCCGGCATCGTGCTGACCGCCGAGGGCGAGGTGCTCACCAGTCACCACGTCATCAAAGGCGCTGACACCGTGACGGTTTCGGATGTCGGCACCGGCGCGACCTACACCGCCACCGTCGCCGGCTACGACTCCGGCGCCGATATCGCCGTGCTGGATCTGAACGGCGCCGGCGGGCTCCCGGTCGCCCATATCGGCAACTCCGCCCCACTGCACCTGGGCGACGCCGTGCTGGCCATCGGCAATGCGGGCGGCACCGGCTCACCGACCGCGGTGGGCGGGCCCATCACCAATCTGGATTCGGCCATCGTGGCGCGCAATGCCGCCGACCTGTCGCGGAAATCGCTGCACGGCATGATCGAGGTCGCGGCCGCGGTGGCCGCCGGGCAGTCCGGCGGCGCGCTGGTGGACCGCTACGGCTCGGTCATCGGCGTCATCACCGCCGCCTCGGGCGACATGCAGAAGGCAACGGGCAAGGGCCCCAACGGTTATGCCGTGCCCATCGACACCGCCATGAATGTGGTCCGCCAGATCCGTTCCGGCACACCGACCGACACCGTGCACATCGGCCCGACCGCCACCCTGGGCATCCTCACCTCCGACGCGCAGCCGGCCGGCGCGCGCATCGACGTGTCCATCTACGGACTGCCCGCCTACGAGGCCGGACTCACCGACGGCGAGGTCATCACCGCCCTCGACGACCGCCCGGTCACCAGCTCACAAATGCTGAAAGCCGCACTCAACGCCCACAGACCGGACGATGTGGTGCGGCTCGAGGTCAGCGACCCGAACGGCGGGCACCGGACGGTGAACGTGACGCTCACCGTCGGCCCGCCCAACTAGAACTTGCTGTTCCAGTACGACTGGAACTGGAGGTACACGATCAGGATGACCACCGCGTAGAAGACGGCGACCAGCGTCCACCGCCACTCCACCAGGATCTGCAGCAGTCCCCGCGAGCGTCCCCACAGCACATTGGTCACGATGGCCAGCAGCGCCGGCGTCACCGCCCACACCACCATGCACCACGGGCACAGCGCGTGAATCTTGAACACCGCGTCCCACACCAGGTAGCAGATGGACGCCACGCCGAGCAGCAGGCCGAACCACATGGCGCCGAAGAACCAGCGCGGCAGGGCGATTCCGCACACCAGCAGCACGCCGACGGTGACGAAGACCGAGAACCCCACCACGCCGATGATCGGATTGGGGAATCCGAACATCGACGCGGTCGGCGATTCCATGACCGTCGAGCACGAGAGGGTCTGATCGATGGAACAGATCGGCTTGTAGCCGGGCTCGGTCAGCGACTTGAACTTCTCCACCAGCAGCGTCACCGACGCCGCCCAGCCGATCAATGCACCCAGCAGCAGCGGCCAGGCCGAGCGGGGACCTGCCGCGATCATCACTTGCTCGCGTTCTCGATCGCCGAGGTCATGCCGCCCGGGCTCATGAGCGTCTTGGCATCCTGCACCTGGCTGCCGTTCACGTACACGGTCGGGGTGGACTGCAGACCGGTGGCGAAGACCGCCTTGGTCTCGTCCTTCACGAACTGGATGTACTTGCCGTCCCGAATGTCCTGTGCCACCTGCGGATCGGTGTATCCGGCGTCGGCCGCGATCTGGACGAGCTGGTCATCGGTCATGCCGTTGCCGTTCTCCGGCGGCTGCTTGCCGAACATGGTGCCCAGCCAGGCCTGGAACTTCGACGGGTCCGCGGCCGCGACCACATAGGCGGCATTGGCCGCGCGGGTCGAGTACTGGTTGCCGTTGGAGGCCCGGTCCAGGAAGGAGATGATGTTGTAATCGATGGTGGCGGAACCGTTCTGGACCGCCTTGGCCAGCACGTCGGAGTTGTAGCCCTCGAACATCTTGCAGGCCGGGCACTGCAAGTCGGCGACGATCTGGATCTTCGCCTTGGCGTCCGGATTGCCGATGCGGATGGCGCCGCCGGGGGTGACGTTCGGCGGAGTCGCGCCCGAGCTCGGATCGTGGGTGACGGCCGGGGCGAACGACGCCGACGACGCGGCCGGCGCGCCCTTGTTGTCGTCGTGCTTGCGGATCGCCAGACCGATGCCGATGGCCGCCACCAGACCGACCAGGACCGCGGCCACGCCGACCTGGATGAAGATCTTGCGGTTGCGTTCGGCCCGCGCCGCTTTCGCGAGCGGATTTTTACGGTCACCCGGTTTAGTGCTCACCTCTGTGCTCACCACGCCTTCCGTTGTCACGACACGTGCGCGCCCATCTTCACCCGAGAACCTGAGAGATTCCTGCATGTGCGCGTGCCGAGTCGCGCCCGGTCCGCGGCGACGAGCGATTTTCCGTGGTCAGCGGCGAGAATTCACCCGGTAGCGGTGTTTATCACCCCTGGATGAGACGTTTTTTCTGTTCGGCGATATCGAACTCCGCGGGCGGCCAGTCCAGCTTCAGGCCCTGCAGGGCGTCGATGAGCAGTTCGGTGACGGCCAGCCGTGCGTACCACTTGGAATCGCAGGGCAGCACGTACCAGGGCGCGTAGTCGGTATTGGTGCGATCCAGCACCGCCTGGTACGCCTCCTGGTACTGCGGCCAGTACGCGCGCTCATCGATATCGCCCGGGTTGAACTTCCAGTACTTGTCGGGCCGGTCCAGCCGCTGCATGAGCCGCTTCTTCTGTTCGTCCAGCGAGACGAACATGGCCACCTTCACCACGGTGGTGCCGTCGTCCACCAGCTTGCGCTCGAACTTGTTGATCTCGTCGTAGCGCTTGCCCCACACCTCCGGCGCGACCAGATCGTGCACCCGCACTACCAGCACGTCCTCATAGTGCGAGCGGTCGAACACGCCGAGCTGCCCGCCGCGCGGCAGCTTCTTGCGAATGCGCCACAGGTAGTGGTGCTTCTGTTCCTCCGGCGTCGGCACCCCGAAGGCCGCGTGGTCCACGCCCTGCGGGTCCACCGAACCGATCACGTGCCGGACGATGCCGCCCTTGCCCGCGGTGTCCATGCCCTGCAGCACCAGCAGCACGCTGCGGGTGTCACCGGAACGGCCGTTGGCATAGAGCTTTTCCTGCAGATCCGACAACACCGCGCGGCGTTCCTCGAGCAGGGCCTCGCCGGCGCGCTTGTCGCCCTTGAAACCCGGAGTCGCGGATGTATTCAGATCCTTCACCCTGACGCCATCGGCGCGTAGCGCCTTGGTGACCGGTTTCGACCAGGATGTCGCCTTCGCCATTCATCATGCCTAGCACGGGGGCGTGGTTTCCCGCAGGCAACCGCGCCGAACTCCGACCGGTGCCCGCACTCACACCCGGGCCAGCCGCACCAGGTGGGCGGCCAATTCCTCATCGGTGACCGGGGTCAGGGTGAGGTCGGCGGCCGTGGTCAGCAGATAGCGGCCGTCGCCGGAGAAGTCCAGCCAGGTGCGATGCCGGGTCGGCGGCGACAGCGGATTCGCCGGTTCGACCGTGACGGTGATGAATCCGCGCCCGTCCACCGGATCCCGCAGTTTGCGGCGGAAGCGGTCGGCCTCCGCGCCGGTGCCGGCGGCGTCGGGATACAGCACCGCCTGCTGCGGTTCGCGCAGCGGCTCCAGCCGTCCCGGCGGCGCCGATCCGATGACCTCCACCAGTTCCCGCCCCAATTGCTCAGCGGGACACAGCGATACCGTCACCGCGTCCGGCAGTGAGACCAGAATGCCCACCCGCTGCTGTGCCACCGCCGCGAAGGCGAGAATGCGCCGGGCCTCCGGGCCCGCGGTGCGCTCGCCGTACAGGGTGACGGTGGTGGTGTCGGTGCGGGCGCACAGGGTCAATGCCGCGGCCAGGTCGGGATCGGTGCGGCGCAGGAAGCGCGCCGGCGCTCCGCCCGGGGTATTCGGCCCGAATTGCGATGCGTCGCCGGGGTTCTCGGGTGCCGCCGGAGTCGTGTCGAGTGGATAGGGACGGCGTTCCAGATCGGTTTCGCGGGTCCAGATCATCGCGAACTCGTCCGGGGTCAGGATCCATTTCACGTGGCCGACCCCCCTTTCTTGGGTACCACCTCCGTCCCGTCCGCGACCCTACCGGAGAGATTCTGCGGGTGCTGCCTGTCACCGGCACGCGCAATCTGTGACCTGCCGCACTCCTTCGGCGGGTTGCTATCGCCGGGTGGCGAAATCGGCGAGTCCCGCTACCGCCGTGTCGAATCCGTCGGTCGCCGCTCGGATCACGGTGGCGCGCACCGTCTCCGGGTCCGCGCCGGCCAGCGTGGCCCGGCGGATCTCCGCGTGCAGCGCGCGATCCAGGCCCGCCAGGGCGGCCGCGACGAGCCGCGCGGTGGGGTCGTCCGGGCCGGTGCCGGTGGCCTCGGCGAGCGCCTCGGCCAGCGCGGTCTCGGTCTGCTCGCCGAGCCGGCGCAATCGGGCCTGCAGGGCGGGACTGTCGTCGATCAGGCGCCAGAAGGTGGTGGCGCCGGGGGAGAGGCCGAGGGTGGGATCCTCGCGCCGCACCCGGTCGAGGAAGGCCCGCCGCACGGCCGCGGCCGCCGACTCGCCCGGTACCCGGTCGCGCACCGCGGTGGCGAGCCGGTTCGCGACCTCGTCCTGACGGTCGAAGAACAGGTCCTCCTTGGTCGGGAAGTAGTTGAACGCCGTGTTGACCGACACGTTCGCGGCGCGCGCCACCTCGGCGACGGTCACCTTGTCGAAGCCCTTCTCCACGAACAACGCCATGGCGGCGTCGGCCAGCGCGGTCCGGGTGGCGCGCTTCTTCTCCTCGCGCAGTGCCAACGACCACTCCTTCCTGTCGCGGAGCAGTATAGGTGTGACACTAAAATTGGTGCGACACCAAAATTTGAGATACGGTCGGACCCATGACGCTCAGATTCGGCATCTACGCCGGCGGACTGGCCGGCGATCAGTTCGGCAATGTCACCCCCGGCCCACCGGAACAGGCCGACCGCATCACGGCGGCCCTGGACGAACTGCACGGCGAGCATCCGTTCGTGGTGCGCGGCTACGTCCTCTACAGCGACGCGCGCGGCGGATTCCAGCAGGCCCCGCCGCAGCCCTGGCAGTACGCCACGGCGCACCGGAAACTCGATCTGGTGGTGTGCTTCCACGAACCCGGCGACGACCTCACCGGCTGGCTCGCGTTCCTGCGCAAGCAGATTCGTGACTACGGACCGGTGCTCTGCTCACTGCAGATCGCGGAGGAGCCCAACCATGCCGGACCCGGCGGCAACGGCGGCTACCCGCAGGTCCGGCAGGCCATCATCGAGGGGGTGCGCGCCGCCCGCGCGGAGGTCGACCGGCTCGGCCTCGCGGTCCGCATCGGCTGCAACGCGACACCGATCTTCGATCCGGCACAGGAGTTCTGGACCGATCTGGGCCGGCGGGGCGGGCGCGAATTCGCCGCCGCGCTCGACTATGTCGGCCTGGATTTCTTCCCCGACGTCTTTCGCCCGATCGCCGCCGAGAGCCTGGAAGCCGCCATCACCGCGGTGGTGACCGCCTTCCGCCGCGAAAGCCTGTCCGCCGCAGGCATTCCGGCCACCACCCCCATCCACATCACCGAAAACGGCTGGGCCACCGGGCCGGACCGGTCCTGTGCGCGGCAGGCCGAGATGCTCGGGACCGTGGTGCGCCTCGTCGACGGCTTGGCCGGCGAGCTCAACATCACCACCTACGAGCACTTCGGCCTGCGCGACTCCTACAGCGATCAGGGCGATATGAACCTCGAATTCGGGCTCCTGCGTTCGGATTACACGCCGAAGCCCGCCTTCGATCGCTACCGCGAGCTCATCGCGGAATACAGCACTCCGGCGTGATCGCCGTGGCGCGCCGGACGTGATCGCCGTGGCGCGCCGGATGTGATCGCCGAGGCGCGCCGGACGTGATCGCCGCGGCGCGTCAGACGGGCGCGACCTCGATGGTGATGCCCGCCGCGCGCAACCGCTCGGTCAGCGCGTCACCCATGGCCGAGGCCGGGGTGAGAATGCCCGCCAGCTCCGGCAGGCTGTCGAACGCCAGGCACAGGCCGGACTGGCCCAGCATGACCGAGGTGGCCTGATAGCCCGGGTCACCCTTGCCGGCGAAGGTGCACTCGTACTTCGCGCCCGAGGTGGTGTGCGCGAAGGTGCGCATGGTGAACCAGCCGCTGCGCCGGGCCTGCTCGCTCGGCCCGGTGCCCGGCTTGGGCACGATGCGGTCGATCAGCCTGCGGCCCACGGCCACTCGCGAGAGCACCGCGCCCGCCGCCATGGTGGCCACGATCCCGCCCGCGATGCCCGCGGCGACCAGCGGCGCGGTGGCCGAGGAGCCCGCGCTCATGACCTCCCGGTAGCGGAAGTTCTTGCCGTACGGCCAGCCCAGCAGGCCATTGGAGCGGCGCACGATCTTGGTGTTGTGCGCGCCCATGACGAAGGTCGCCACCCAGCCGTCCAGGCTCGGATCGATGGCCGAGGCCCGCGAGAGCGCCTGATCGCTCTGGCGGCCGACATCGGGCTCCATGGCCTTGTCGGGGCTCAGCGAATACGGGTGCGACATCACCGACGCCTTGCTCGGATCCTCCGCGATGGCCTCCATCATGGCCCGCCCGGAATCGATGGTGCCGCCGCTGGCGCCACCCTTGAGCCAGGCCACCAGGGTGACGTCGGTGAGCTCGCCGGCGTTGTCCGCGACACTGCGCTTGTACAGCTGATACACGCTCAGATCCGACGGAATCGAGTCGTAGCCACAGGAATTCACGATCTTCGCGCCGGTCTCGGCGGCCCGCTCGCCGAAGTGGTCGATGCACTCCCGGATGAACAGCGGCTCACCGGTGAGATCGGCGTAGTGCGTACCCTTCTCGGCACACGCCTGCACCAGCGGCAACCCGTAGCGCAGGTACGGGCCCACGGTGGTGACCACCACCGAGGTGCGCGCCGCCAGCGCGTCCAGGCTGGCCTGATCGGTGGAATCCGCCTGCACCAGCGGCCATTCCGCCGCCGCGGCCCCGAGTTCCGCGCGCACGGCGGCCAGCTTCTCCGGCGACCGCCCGGCCAGCGCGATGCGCGCACCGGCCGGTGCCGCCTCGGCGAGATACTGCGCGGTCAGCGTGCCTACGAAGCCGGTCGCCCCGAATAGGACGATGTCGAATTCCCTGTTGGCCATGGCTCTCTTTCCCGTCGGTGAGGTTTCACGCCTTGGCGGCGCGCTTACGGGTCTTCTTGGTCGGCCCCCCGGTGGTCGGCGCCGGAGCCGGGCGGCTCGCCAGCCAGTCGTGATGGGCGCGGCCGAGTTCGGTGACCGGCTCGTCCCCGTAGAGCCACTCGCGCGCGATGCGATGCCAATTGCCGGTCGCCTCCAGCTGCCCCAGCATGCCGAAGGTGAGGAAGTCGGCCCGCCGGGAGAACAGGTGCTCGGGCGGCAGATTCTGCTGCTTCATCCCGGTGAACTCGCTGGCCCGCGGATCCACCGCCAGAACGAAAGCGCCGGAGGCCAATTCGGGAGTGATGGTGAGATCCTCGTCCACCAGCGCCCATTCACAGGCCGCCAGCACGTATTCCAGGCACTCCTCGGGCGTGATCTCCTCCGGCGAATCGATGACCCCGCGCTCGACCATGAGATCGCGCAGATCCTCGGCCCGCTCCTCGGCCGCGGCGCGAATACAGATGGCCTCGAACTGCACGTGCTCGGGATCCATCCGGTTGAAGAGCCCGAAGTCCAGGAACGCCACCCGGCCGTCCGGGCCCAGCAGCAGATTGCCCGGATGCGGGTCGCCGCAGAACTCGTTGAAGGTGAACAGCGAGCCCACATAGAAGCGGTAGATGATCTCGCCGATCCGATTGCGTTCCGCCGCTGGCAGTTCCCGGATCTCGTCGAAGCCGCGGCCCGGGAAGTACTCGCTCACCAGCACGCGGGTGGTGGACAGTTCCGGGTAGGTGGTCGGCACCACGATGAACGGGTGCCCGGTGAACAACTCCGAAATCTGTTTCTGGGTAGTGGCTTCCGCGACGTAGTCGAGTTCGCTCTCCAGATTCAGGCGCAGTTCGTCCAGCACGGCCGGGGTCACCCACGGCATGGCCGACTGCAGGATGCGCCGGAACATGGCCAGGTTCTTCAGATCCGCGCGCACCGCGACGTCGATGCCCGGGTACTGCACCTTCACCGCGACCTCGCGGCCGTCGTGCAGCGTCGCCTTGTAGACCTGCCCGATCGAGGCCGCGGCCACGGGTTCCGGATCGAATTCGGCGAAAACGGCCTCCAGCGGCTGCCCGAAGTCCTCCTCGATGACCGCCCGCATCACCTCGAACGACACCGTGGGCGCGCTGTCGCGCAGTACCGCCAGCCGGCGCTGGAACCGATCCCGATGCTCCGGCGGCACCAGATCCAGGTCCAGTACGGACAGCATCTGCCCGAGCTTCATGGCCACACCCTTCATGGTGCCCAGCACCATGACCATCTGCTCGGTGGCCCGGATCATGGACTCCTCGGCCATCCGCGCCCGCACGGCCTCCGAGCGGCCGCGCATGGATCGTCGAGTCTTCTGGGCGCGCAAGGCATTACCGGCGACGGCAATTCCCAGCTTCGTCCCCCGCGCAAGCCTGGATGTGGGCAGCTCTTTCGCCATAGTGACCCTCCATGGGAGCCAACACCCCCGTTGGTGCCGACACGGCGGATACCCCGTGGTGTGGTCCGCCGGGTTCAGCCTAACCACACTGCGAACTCGAGTGCTAGCCGTCAGCTAGCACTGTCTTCGCGGTTTTCCGGGTCCGGCAGCACGTGCGGGCGCGCGTTGAAGTAGTGCCGGTCGCCGCCCGCGCGGACCATGCCCTCGATGGCGCTCCACGCCATCATCGTGAGGTAGTCGAGCATTTCCTCGCTGGACATGGTGCGGTTGGAGATCCACCAGTCGGTGGCCAGCTGTACGCCACCGACCAGCACGTAGGACCACAGCATCGCGCCTTCGGTCTGGATGCCGCGGTCGAAGGACTTGTCGATGATGACCGCCGAGACCACCTGCGCGAAGAGCTTCTCGAAATCGGCGAGGGTGGAGGTGTCGGTGGCCGAGCCGTTGCCCATGATGAACCGGTAGACATCGGTGTCCGAGTCGACCGTGTGCACATAGGCCGCCAAGGTATTGCGGACCAGCTGATACTCGTCGAGGTCGTCGCTGATGGCCTCGTAGATGCGCGGCATCAGCGTGGTCTCGATGAAGCGCTCCATGGTGGCGCGGGTCAGGTCCTGCTTGTCCGAGAAATACCGGTAGAGCACGGTTTTCGAGACGCCGATCTCGGCGGCGATCTCATCCATGCCGGCGTCGCCGCCGCGCTTGCGGATGGCGGCGAGGGTGCCGTCCACCAGCTCCTCGCGCCGGTCGATCTTGTGCTGTTGCCAGCGGCGTTTGCGGCCGTCGACACGACCACCGCGTGGACCGGTGGCCGCCTCCACGGCGGCACTCACGCTGCCTTTGGTGGTCACGCTGCGTTGGCTCCTTGTTCGCGTCCTGGGCCTGGGCCTATTCAGCTTAAGCCTCCCATGCTGTGGATCGTCGCCGATCGGGAAGGGCCCGGTGGCGGGGAGTTCGTCACACCACGCGCCAGAATGGACGATATGGAGCAACCTGCCGGCGGTGCCGGGGTACTCGACACGACCGAGCCGAAGCCGATGAAGACCACACCCAACGGCGGCGGAGCGTTCGCCGATCTCCTGGACGAAGAGGGCAAGAAGCGCGAGCTGTGGCGCATGAAAGGCATTGCCACCGGCTTTCTCGCCGCGGCCACGATCATCTACATCGTCTGCGCCTGGATGAGTTCGCTCGGCGCGGGCGGCGAGTGGGTCGGCTATGTGAAGGCCGCCTCCGAGGCCGGCATGGTCGGTGCGCTGGCCGACTGGTTCGCCGTCACCGCGCTGTTCCGGCATCCGCTGGGCCTGCCGATTCCGCACACCGCGATCATCCGCAAGAAGAAGGATCAGGTGGGCGCCGGACTCGGCGAATTCGTGCGCACCAATTTCCTGTCGCCGGATGCCGTCACCGTCAAGGTGAATTCCGCGCAGATCCCGCTCCGGTTCGGCCGCTGGATGGCCGAGCCGGAGCACGCGGAACGCATCTCCGACGAGAGCGCGACCATCTTGCGCGCGGTCATCGGCGTGCTGCGCGACGAGGATGTCGAGCAGATCATCGACAACACCATCGTCAAGCGGATCGCCGAGCCGCTGTGGGGTCCGCCCATCGGCAAGGTGCTCAAGGAGCTGATCGCGGACAACCGGCAGGCTCCGCTGCTGGACCTGCTGGCCGAGCGCGCGCACCAGTGGGCGCTGGACTCGCAGGAGACGCTGGACCGCATCGTGAACCGGGACGCGCCGTCCTGGGCCCCGAAATTCGTGAATTCGCTGCTGGCCGAGCGCATTTATCGGGAGCTGGTGGAATTCACCTGGAAGGTGCGCACCCAGCCCGATCACGAGGTGCGGCTGGCGGCGAATCGCTTCCTCGAGGATTTCGCCCACGATCTGCAATTCGACGACGCCATGATCGAAAAGGCGGAAAAGATCAAGACCGAGCTCATGGGCCGGCGCGAGGTCACCGGGATGGCGCAGGCCACCTGGCGGGCGGCCAAGCGCATGATCCTGGAGTCGGCCGATGATCCGAATTCCACGCTGCGCCGCAAGGTGGCCGACAATGTGCAGCAGCTGGGCGAGCGGCTCTCGACCGACGCCGCCATGCGGGACAAGGTGGACGGCTGGCTCGAGCGCGGCGTCCGGTACCTGGTCACGAACTACGGCGCCGAGTTCGCGTCGCTGGTCAGCGACACCGTTGCCCGCTGGGACGCGGAGGAGGCCAGCCGCAAGATCGAATTGGCGGCGGGCAAGGATCTGCAATTCATTCGCATCAACGGCACGGTGATCGGTTCGCTGGCGGGCCTGGTCATCTATGCCATCTCTCATTTGCTGTTCAATGGCTGAACATTTGACCAATAAGCGCCGCGGGCGGAGCGCCGGCTGTTTGCCGCGCGCCATTCGGTGAACTGCGCTAGCAGAGCGCTTGCAAGAGCTAGCACCCCGTCCTAGAATTGACCGCACAACCGCCGGAAGGTGAGTGATGAAGCACGATCCCGAGGTTCCCGAACCGATCGAGGGCGACAGCGCGGAGACGTCCGCCGCCGGAGATCGGACGGGTCGCGTAGCCAACGCGGCTCACGACATCGGGGGCTTCATCCGGGCGCAACGCGAGGCCGCCCAGGTCTCGCTGCGTCAGCTCGCACAGCTGGCGGGGGTGAGCAATCCGTACTTGAGTCAGATCGAGCGCGGGCTGCGCAACCCGTCCGCCGAGGTACTCGCCCAGATCGCGAAGGGTCTGCGGGTCTCCTCGGAGGTCTTGTACATGCGGGCCGGGTACCTCGAGCAGAGGCCGCACGGCCCTGTCCGGGATGCCCTGCTGGCCGATACCGGCCTGACCGAACGTCAGAAGCAGGTCCTCCTGGACATCTATGAATCGTTCTGCCGGGAAAACCAGGCGAACGAGGACAGAGGGGACGCAACGGACCTAATGGGGGGCGTTCCCGGGGGAGACAGGGACAACGAGGTTCCGCACCGCACAACCGAAGTTCCGCCACGCCAGGAGAGCGAACCATCATGACCGAATCGAACCTGACCGCGACCGTGACCAAGCCCATCTACGCCACGGTCGGCGCGGGTGACGCCATCTACGCCGCCGTGCTCGACGCCGTCTCGCAGATCCGCGAGCGCGCCACCTCCGCCGACGTCCAGGGCCGCATCGACGAGGCCCGCGAGCGCGTCGCCAACCTCCCGGCCGACCTGCAGGAGCAGGCCGAGACCCTGCGCCAGCGCGTGCAGGCGCTGCCGTCCGAGCTGCCCGAGGACCTGGCCGAGCTGCGCGAGAAGGCCACCGCCGAGGAGCTGCGCAAGCTGGTCGACCAGTACTACCACCAGCTGCTGGACCTGTACGCCGACCTGGCCGCCCGCGGCGAGGAGACCGTCGAGAAGCTGCGCAGCAACCCGGCTTTCGAGGAGCGCTTCGAGCAGGTCGAGACCCGCTACAACGACCTGCTGTCGCAGACCCAGGACATCATCGGCAAGGTGACCGACCAGGTCGGCCCCTACATCGGGCTCGCCGGCAAGGAAGAGGCCGAGGCCGAGGAGGCCGTCGACGCCGAGGTCGTGGACGTGACCACCGAGACCGCTCCGGTCGAGGACGAGGCCCCGGTCAAGAAGGCTGCCGCCAAGAAGGCTCCGGCCAAGAAGGCTGCCCCCGCCAAGAAGGCTGCCCCCGCCAAGAAGTAGATCTCGCACTTCGCGAAAAAGCTTGTCGCCCTCGCACACTCACGTGTGCGAGGGCGGCCGCGTTTCGGGGGAACGCAGCCGGCCTCCGAGGATGCGATGCCACCGGGCGGCGTGAGCATCGGAGTTCCGCAACCCGTGTCGTGGTGAGAAGCCCTGGTGGGCAGGGCTTCACCCGTATGATGGGTGAGGTGATGGGAATCCCCAGCTTGATCTTGACAGTGTTGCAGCTGTGTGCCCTCGGCATGACGGTGTTCGCGCTCGTGCACGCGATTCGCCAGCGCCCGGATGCCTTCACGGCCGTCGACAAGCTGACCAAGCCGGTGTGGATCGCGATTCTGCTGGCATCGCTGGGCGCCCTGCTGCTGGCGCAGACCCCGGTGGGGATTCTGGGTATCGCGGCGATCGTGGCCACCGGCGTCTACCTCGCCGATGTCCGGCCGAAGGTGGATGAGATCCAGCGCGGGCCGCGCTGGTAAACCCGCGTTCGAGACACTCGGCCGCCACTCCGGAGCATCCGGGTGGCGGTCATTTTTTGTTCACATCAATGCGCTGGCCGGGGTGAGGTGGGTTCCGTCTCGGGAACTTTCGGGTGCTTGCACTAGCAAGCACGGGCCGGCACGGGTTACTGTATCTAGCAGTAACACAAAGGAGTGTCCAATGCGGGCAATGCTGCCTCACCGGGCGAACCTCAGCCGGAAGGTCCGTGACCTGGTGCGCGAGCATCGGGCGGACCTGCGCACCCGGACCTACGGCAATGCGGATCTGAATCCGCCGGCCGGTCCCTACGAGGTCGTCCTGGTCACCGCCTCCGATGGCGCCCGGCTCCGGGTGCACGCCTACGGCCCGGCAGACGGCGACGTGATCGTTCTCGTGCACGGCTGGACCTGCTGCCTCGAATACTGGAACCCCCAGATCAACGCCTTCGCCGGCGAATACCGCGTCATCGCCTACGACGTGCGCGGCCACGGCGAGAGCGACGAGGGCACCGCCCCGCTCACCATCGACCAGCTCGCGGACGATCTCGCCGATGTGCTGGACGCCGTGCTGCAGCCGGGCCGGCGTGCGGTGCTGGTGGGGCACAGCCTGGGCGGCATGACGATTCAGGCCTGGGCGGGCCGGTATCCGCAGCGGGTGCGGCGGCAGCTGCTCGCGGTGCTGCTCACCAATACCGCGGCCGGCGACCTGATCGCCGAGACCACCGTGGTCCCGTTCTTCAATCGGGGCATCGCGAAGCTGCCGTTCCTGGTCGGCCTGCTCGGGCTGAGCGCCCCGATTCTCTTCCCGCCGATCTTGCCGGTGACGTGGGTGTTCCGGCGGCAGATCATGAGCCTGGCCGCGGTCGGCGATCTCGCCGCCTTCGGCCTGAACATCGTGCGCTCGTGCCCGGCGCGGGTGCGCGGCCGGTTCGGGACCCTGCTGTCCTACCTGGATGTCGGGCGCGGCGCGGCCAAACTGACCGTGCCGACCACCGTCATCGCCGGGTCGGCCGACGATATGACCCCGCCGGTGCACTCGGAGCGGATCGTCGAGATGCTCACCGCGACCGGCAGCCTGGACGGGTACCGAATTCTGCCGACCGGTCACCTGGGGAATGTGGAGGCGTACCGGGAGTTCAATGCCGAACTCGACCGGATCGCCAAGTCCGCGTTCGGAATCCCCGCGCGGGTGGTGGGCGCCTGAGGGGTGGGTCCGCCCCACCCCTGAGGTTCCTTAACGGAGACGGCAGTCACAACGAACATAGTTGTAGAGCAAGAAGATATACCCCTGCTTGCTATTGCAAGCACCTTGGTTAGCGCGCTACGGTGGTCTGGAACACAAAGGAGTGCTCATGCTGGTGAAACTGCCAGAGGCCGGTGTCGGCGCCGACGCGCTGACCGCGCCCTTCCGCTCCGGGCTGCGGTCCCGGAACTACCGGACCGCATCGCTCAATACCCCGCGGCCCACCGAGGTCATCCCCGTTACCACGCGTGACGGCGCGAAGCTGCGCGTGCACGCCTACGGTCCGGCCGACGGTGAGGTCATCGTGCTGGCGCACGGCTGGTCCTGTGCCATCGAATACTGGAACCCGCAGATCAATGCCTTCGCCGGCGAATACCGCGTGGTCGCGTTCGATCAGCGCGGCCACGGCGAAAGCGAAAGTGGCAAGCGCACTTTCAGCGCTCATCAGCTCGCGGACGATCTGTCCGATGTGCTCGACGCGGTGTTGCGCCCGGGCCGGCGGGCGGTGCTGGTTGGGCACAGCATGGGCGGCATGACCATTCAGGCGTGGGCCGACCGCTATCCGCACCAGGTCCAGCATCGGGCCTCGGCAGTGCTGCTGGCTACCACCGCCGCGCGTCAGATTCCCAACCGCGCCACCGTGATTCCGCTGCTCAATGATGTGATCCCGGGCCCGGACTGGCTGGCGCTGGCGCTGTTCGGCACGCCGGTGCCGCTGCCCGGCGGTCCCGCGGTCAACCTGATCGCCAAGCATCGGCTGATGACTCCGGCCGCCACCCGGGACCAGATCCTCTTCGGCACCTCGATCGTCCGTTCCTGCCGCCCGTCGGTGCGCGCGGCCGTGGCCCGGGGCCTGCTCGAACTCGATCTGCACGGTGCCGCAGCGCATTTGACGGTCCCGACCACGGTGATCGCGGGCTCGCACGATCGGCTGCTGCCGGAGGTGCATTCGCGCGAGATCGCCGACACCCTCGCCGCCGCCGGACATCTCGACCGGTACACCATTCTGCCCACCGGGCATCTGGTGAACATCGAGGCCGAGAAGGCGTTCAATGTGGAGCTGCACCGGGTGATCCGCCGGTCGCGCCGCGCCCCGGTCGCCGTCGCCGGCTGACCTCGGAGACGACAACGCCCGCCCTGGGAAAACCGGGGCGGGCGTTGGCTTTTCGGGTCCTATTCGAAGACGACGGTGCGGCGGCCGTGTACCAGCACCCGGCCCTCGAGATGCCAGCGCAGGCCGCGGGCCAGCACCACCCGCTCGATATCGCGGCCCTGGCGGACCATGTCGCGCACGGTGTCGGAGTGGTCGATGCGGGTGACGTCCTGCTCGATGATCGGGCCCGCGTCCAGCTCGGCGGTGACGTAGTGGCAGGTCGCGCCGATCAGCTTGACGCCGCGGGCGAAGGCCTGGTGGTAGGGACGCGCGCCGACGAAGGACGGCAGGAAGCTGTGATGGATATTGATGGCCTTGCCCGCCCAGTGCTCGCACAGCTCCGACGGCAGCACCTGCATGAACCGGGCCAGCACCACGGCGTGCGGGTCGTGCGCGTCGACCAGGTCGCGCACCTGTTCGAAGGCCGGGCCGCGTTCGGCCGGGTCCTTGGGGAAGGGCACGTAGTGGAACTTGATGCCGTGCGCCTCGGTCATGCCGGCCAGGTCCGGGTGATTGCCGATGACGGCCTCGATGGTGGCGGGCAGCTCGCCGCTGGTGGCCCGGCCGAGCAGGTCGTGCAGGCAGTGGCCGTCCTTGGAGACCAGCAGCACCGCGCGGCGGCGTTCACCGGAATCGTGCACCTGCCAGTCGGTCTCCGGGCCGAGGTCGGCGGCGACGGCGGTGAAGCGGCTGCGCAGCTCGTCCAGATCGAACGGCACGGTGGCGGCCTCGAGCGCCTGCCGGGTGAAGAACCACCCGGTTTCCAGGTCGGAGTGATAACCCGCCTCCACGATCGACCCGCCGAAATCGGCGATGAACGAGGTGATGCGGGCGATGATGCCGGGACGATCCGGGCAGCCCAGGGTGAGCACGTAACGACGGTCGTCCAGGGTGGAACTCATACCGCACATCCTCCCAGCAACCGCCGGGCACCGGATCAAAGGGGTGATTCAGTGCTGCCGCTCACCGCATGCCGGGCACCGCTCACAGCATGTAGAAGGCGTCGGCGTAGCGGAATTCGCCCTTGATCTCGAGTTCGTAGGCGGTGAGCGGGCGGACCTGGAAGTGGGTGGCCCACTCCGGCTGGTCGGGGACGATGCCCAGCCGGCTGCCCGGGACGAAACCGAAGCGCGGGTAGTACTCGAGGCTGCCGAGCAGGCCCACCAGTGGTTCGTCGAGCGCGTCGGCGGCGCCGAGGGCCGCGTGCATGAGAGCCGAGCCGATCCCTTGGCCCTGATGGTCGGCGCGGACGCCGATCGGGCCCAGCGCCAGCACCGGGAACGGGCCGATGCCGGCCCGGGTGAGGCAGACGTGCCCGACGATCTGATCGTGGAACTCCGCCACCAGCGACAGGGTCGGGATCCAGGCGGATCCGTCGTCGCGGAGGAGATGGACCAGACCGACTTCGACGGGGTCGCCGATCGGCTCGGAAGCGGGGGTATCACCGTCGGCATCCGCGGAGCGATCGAAGGCGCTGCGGTGCACCGCGTCGATCGCGGCGGCATCGCCGGTACGTTCACGACGGATCAGCACGCCTACAAGTCTGCGCGACAACGGTGGCGGCCCGCAACGAAATTCGCCGGGCGTGTGCCAAACTCGGTGCTCATGGCACAGATTTCCCGTCGTGACGTGGCGGCGATGATCGATCACACCCTGCTGTCGCCCGATGCCACACCCGCCGAGGTGGCCGCGCTGGTGGACGAAGCGCGCGAACTGGGCGTGTTCGCGATCTGCGTATCGCCATCCATGCTGCCGGTGCGTGCGCCGGGTCTGGTGGTGGCCACGGTCGCGGGTTTCCCTTCCGGCAAACATCATTCGCTGGTGAAGGGGGCCGAGGCGCGGCTGGCGGTGGACCAGGGCGCGGCCGAGGTGGACATGGTGATCGACGTCGGCGCGGCGCGGGCCGGCGATTACAACGCGGTGCTGGCGGACATCGTCACGGTGCGCGAGGCGATCGGGGATCGGGCGCTGCTCAAGGTGATCATCGAATCCGCCGCGCTCACCGACGAAGCCATTGCCGAGGTGTGCCGGACCGCCGAGCGGGCGGGCGCGGATTTCGTGAAGACCTCCACCGGATTCCATCCCGCGGGCGGTGCGAGCGCGCATGCCGTGCGGTTGATGGCGGAGACCGTCGGGGGGCGGCTCGGAGTGAAGGCCAGCGGCGGTATCCGGAGCGCGGCGCAGGCGGCGGAACTGATCGCCGCCGGCGCCACGCGGCTGGGACTGTCGCGGTCTCGTGAAGTGCTGGAAGGGTTTACGGACTAGCAGTCGATCGATTGCTGCTGCTGGTTCGGATCCGCCTTCAGCTCGGTGTGGCCGCCCTGCAGTGCGACGTGCAGGCCGTCCTTGGTGACCTCGACCTTGGTGGGCTGCAGGCCCAGCGGGTAGCTCTGCAGGCTCTGCGTCATGAGATCCACGATGCCCGAGACCAGATCGGTGGGCAGGCCGAAGCCGAGCAGTGAGGCCTGGAGGGTGTCGACCTCGATCTTGTCGCCGATAATCTTTGGCTTGACCTGCAATTGGGCCAGGCCGCCCAGCACCGCGAAGCTCAGCGTGCCGGAGCCGGGATCGGCGGTGGTGCCGGAGACCATGCCGCCCAGCGTCTTCGTGATGCCGTCGGTGCTCCAGGTGACATCGGCGGTGGAGCTGTCGACGGTGGCCTGCTGGCCGCCATCGGACATTTCGAGGTTTTTGAAGGTGGCGTGCACGACCATGCCCTGCGCCGGGCCGAACTTGGAGTCGTCGCTGTTCACCGTCACCGAGCCGACCTTGTGGTCGAACATGGTGAGCAGCAGTGGTTTCCAGCCGAACGACACATCGATCTTGGAGCCCATCTGTGCCTGGAACTGCGAGCTGATGCACTTCTCGACCTTGTTGCGGGCGTAGGCCTCACCGCCCGCCAGGCCGCCCGCCACCAGCAGCGTCGACACCAGGCCCACGATGAGCAGGGTCCGCTTGCGATTTCGTCGCTTGCCGGACGAGCCGCCCTGCCCGCCACCGCCGTACACCGGGGGCGGTGGCGTGCCGGGCGGCAGCTGCGTGCCGCCGGGCTGCGGAATCGAACCGGAGGTGTCGGTGCCGACCGGCAGCGCCGTGGTCGGCGCGGTACCGGTCGAGTGGCCCGGACCGGCGGTGGCGCCGGGAGCGTAGGCCGCCTCGCCCGGGTGGAGGGCCTGGGTGGGCTGGGCGCCGTGCTGGGCGGTGGGGTCGTTCCACCAGTCGGTGGTGGCGCCCTGGCCGTTGAGCACCTCGGTGGGCGAGTCGTGCTCCGCACCCAGGACTTCGGTGGGCGTGCTGTCCGGCTTGCCGAATTCGACCGCCTGCGCGGCAGGGTTGTCCGGCTGCGCGACGGTGGCGTCGCGCTTGGTCGCGTCGTCCGAGGTGGGTTCCGAATTCATGGAGGCGATTCTTCCCGAGCTTTCTGAGTGAGCTCTGTGCATCCTGTGAGGTGTCGGCTCACACGCGTGGATTGTGACATAACGCACATGAGTGCCGCTTATCCTGAATGTCATGGCTGGGAACGCGGCACCGGAGCCCGATCCGGAGTACGGATGGCACGCGTTGCGGGAGCAGGCCGCGCGGCACGCGGGGTATTTCACCACCCGTCAGGTGCTGCGCACCGGCTGTGAGGTCCGGATTCGCGACGGGTTGCGGGACGGCAGCATCCTGCGTTCGGGGGTCGGGTTGCTGCGGATGGCCGACTGGCCGGACGGGCCGCTCGACGAGTACGCCATGTGGTCGGCCTGGTTCGACGGGGCCGCGGCGGTCTCGCACCACAGCGCCGCCGAACTGCACGGGCTGGGACGGTTGCGGCCGCGGTTCGTGCACCTGTCGGCGCGGGTCGGGCGGTTCCCGCTGTCGCCGCGGCTGGTGGTGCTGCGGCGCAGCTTCGCCCGCAAGGATGTGGAGTCGGCGGGGGCCTTCCTGGTGACCACACCGCTGCGGACCGTGCTGGATCTGGCCGAAGCCGGGATCGGGCAGGCCGCGCTGGACGAGGTGGTGGCCGACGCCGTCGCCATCCACCGCTGCGCCCGCGCCGAAATTCGTTCCGCCAGTACCGCTCTGGATCCGGCCACGGCGGCCCGGCTGCACCGGGCCCTGACCCGCGCCCAGGAGGACCCGCGTTAGGGGCCGCCCGGGGTTTTCGCGGTGTGGTGGTCGAGTTTTGCGGCGGCTCATTTCATGGCAGGGTGACTGTTCATGGGGACGGTCGGTGCTGACGTGTGGGATCTGGTGTTTCCGCCGGGCCCGCCCGAGCGGATCGCGGACATGTTCTCGGCGGCCGTGGTCGCCGACGCGATCCGGCCCTACGACGCCGATCTGGCGCAGTCGGTGGAGACCTGCCGGGACTGGCGGCGCGGCTACCACCGGGTTTTCCGGGGCATGACGGCGCTGGCCATCGGCGCGCCGGAGGTTTCGATCGGCATGGCCGAGGCGGGGCTGGGCGCGGTGCGCCACATGCTGCGGTTCACGGTCGGGCGCACGGTGGCGGCGCTGGACACCGTCGATGTGGACGCCGAGGCCGGCGCGACGGTTCTGGAGACCGCTGAGGTCCCGGGCGCGGCCCCCGCCGTGAAACGCCTCGAGGTGCCGTGGCGCGGGCTGCTGCTGGCCGAGGACGCGCTGCGGTTGCGCCTGGCCGAGTGGCAGACCCGCGGGATTCTGGAAGCCGACTTCGTGGCGGCGATCGAGCGGGTTGTCGATCATCCGGAATGGTTGCGGCTGCCCGGTTTCCGGGTGACCGTGACCGGTGCGGACGCCGAGCTCGGACCGCTGCGGCCGCTGCTGGGGTGGGGCGCGGACGTGCTCGCGGTGGATCGGCCGGGCCGGGTGCGATGGGAGCGGTTGCGGGCGGTCGCGAAGGCCGGGGCGGGGGTCATGCGGTTCCCGGTCGCGGACGGCGAACCGGGCGTGGACATCTCCCGGAGTTTTCCGGCTCTGGCCAAGTGGATCACCGCGCACAGTGACGCCCGGCCGGTGCTCGGGTTGTATGCCGGGCTGCCCGGGGCGGCCGGTGTCCGGCTCGCCGCCGCGTCCGACGTGCTCGCCGAGACCCTGCTGCGGCATCATTCCGATGCCGCTCTGGCGCTGCTCGGCTCGCCGACCGACACCTACGCCGTGCCCGCCTCCGTGGTGGCGGCGGCCCGGGATCGCTTGGCCGAGCGCGGTATCCGTGGCAGCGCCCAGGATCTCCTGCATCGCGTGGCCCCGCACTCGCTCTATCGCCTCAACTACACGCGCCCGATCTTCGACTCCGAGGGCGGGGCCTGGGGTCTGTTCGACAATCTGCCCGCCCTGACCGGACCGGATTACGCCCTGGCTCAACGTCTTCCGCGCTGGCGAGCTGTCCTGGCCCGGGCGGCGGAGCGCACCGTGTCCTTCACGGTCGCCCCGCCCGCGTGGACCCGCAGCGTCGCCCGCGAATACCCCTGGCGCACTGCGGCATACCGTGCCGCCTCACGCTTCGGCATCGAGGTCTTCGACCCCGGCACCGCCCGCACCCTGCTCGCCGCCAAGCTGGTGGCGGATCTGTTCGCGGACGACGAACCCCGGAATGCCAACCCGGAGGCCCTCTTCGCCGCCGGCGCTGCCCACGGCGGCCTCTGGCGGCAGCCCTTCGCCCCGCGCTCCTTGCTGGCCCCGGCCGCGATCTCCGGCACGATCCAGGAGCTGCGCCACAAGCTCCCCTGATCCGCGTGCGGCGGCGTATCCGCTCAGGACAGGGGTGCGACGGCGGACCAGGGGACGGTGAGCAGATTGTCGCGCAGGCGGCGGCGGTAGGGGCGGAGCGGAAAACCCTGCTCGCGCAGGAGGTTCGAGGCGTGCCGCCAGCGGACCCGGGGGCCGTAGGGGGCCAGGGGCGCGGCGACGGCCCAGGCGCGGTCGGCGGCGGTGAGCAGGGTGTGGATGGGTTCGCCGGGGACATTGCGGTGGATGAGGGCCTTGGGGAGGCGTTCGGCGATGTCGGAGGGGGTGCCGACGGTGAAGGGATCCCAGGCGAGGGTCAGGGAGAGGGGTGCGGTGCGGTCGAGGAGGATCCAGGCGCAGCGGCGGCCCAGTTCGTCGCAGGTGCCGTCGAGGAGGAGGCCGTCCGGAGCCAGACCGGACTGGATGGTCGACCAGGCTTCGGGGACAGCGGATTCCGGGTATTGCCGCAGTACGTTGAAGGCCCGAACCAGGCTCGGGCGCAGCCCCGCGAGTTCGAAACCGCCGCGCGCGAACACCACCCCGTCCCGGCCGGGAACCACGCGCTCCGGATCGATCTCCAGGCCGACCACCCGCAGGTCCGACCGGACGGTCCGCAGCCGGGCCGCCATTTCCAGGGTGGTGACGGGGCTGGCGCCGTATCCGAGATCCACCACGAGCGGATCCTCGGCATCCAGCAATCGCCCGGCGACGAGGGAGTCGTGCGCCATCCAGCGATCGCCGCGGCGCAGCCGGTTGATGCCGGTGGTGCCGCGGGTGATCGTGCCGATCGGCTTGGTCAGGCGACGGGGTGCTGCTGATCCAGCCAAACCTTCGTCACCTCGGCTTCGGCGCGGAACAGGTCCACCAGGTTGACCAGCATGAGCTGTTCGAGCCTGCGCCCGAAGAACGGAAGGTGGACCTGGGCTCGCGAGGAGGTGCGCAGCGTGCAACCGGTCTCGGTGCGGAACAAACGCATGGTGCCGCCGAGAGTGCCTGGGCTGTTGGGGATTTCGGCGGTGTACTCGCCGGTCACCTCGGGTCCGTAGGGGCCGTAGGTTTCCCGGCGGGTGATCACCATGTCCCTGTGCACCACCATCTGCGCCATCTCGGGCAGGGTGTCGCGGGGTAGCACGTGCCGCAGTTCGATCGTGATGCCATGGTCCCCGGAGTCCAGGCTGACGATGTCGTTCGGGGAGTGCTTGCGCAGTTCCTCGATGCGGGCATCCCAGTGCTCGCGGTTCATCATCGCGGCGTACACCTCTCGGGTGGTGTGCAGCGGATACCGCGCGGAGTAGTCGAGTCGGCGTACCACGATCGGTCAGGTTACTGCCGGGCGACCCCGGTCAGCGCGACCTTGGGGCGGGTCGCCGGCTGTGAACCGGGGTGCTCAATGCGAACTCAGCCACGTGTCGGTGAACTCGGCCTCGCGCTCCAGCAGCTCGGTGAGGTGCTGCTGGATGGCGGCCTCGATCTTCTTGCCGAACAGCGGGATCTTCACGTCGATGGAGCCGTCCACCACGAAGGTGGAGCCGGAGCCGTTGTCGGTGACGGTCAGGGTGCCGTTCACGGTGGCGGGCGCGCCGTCCACGCGGGCCTCGACGGTGCCGCCGCTGCCGTGCCAGGTCTCGGTGCGCGGAATGGTCAGGCCGTCGGGCTTGATCGCGGTGATCTGCGCGGGCAGCTCTTCGGCCGGAATCGTCTGCACCATGTCGACGCGCACCTGGTCACCGGTGATGAGGAGGTTCTCGATGCGGGCATTGGGACCGCCGACCGCCTCGATGCGGTCCTTCCAGTACTGCTCGTCGGCGAACGCCGCGCGCACCGCGGCCATGGGATGTGTCGAGTGCGCAGTGAAGGCCAGAGGTGTCGCCATGGTCGGACAGGCTACCGTCTGTGCCTGTGCGTACTTCTCGGGTGGTGTCGTTCGACGACCTGCGGGACCGGCTGACGGCGACCGGTGCGCGGCCGCGTGCCGCGGTCCCGTTGGCGGAGCTGACGACCCTGCGGGTCGGCGGTCCGGCCACGGTCGCCGACTGCGCGACCACCGACGCCCTGGTGGCGACCGTGCGCGAACTGGACGCGGCCGGGGTTCCGGTGCTGCTCATCGCGGGTGGCTCCAACCTGCTCATCGGCGATGACGGGTTCGACGGGGTTGTCGTGCGGATCGCGACCGAGGACGTCGAGATCACCGGTGACACGGTGATCGCCGAGGCGGGCGCGAACTGGGACGCGGTGGTGGCCGCGACCGTGGCAGCCGGTTTGGGCGGTCTCGAATGCCTGTCCGGAATTCCCGGTTCGGCCGGTGCCACACCGGTCCAGAATGTCGGCGCCTACGGTGTCGAGGTGGCGAGTTTGCTGCGCCGGGTGCGGTTGCTGGACCGCGCGACCGGCGAGATTCGCTGGGCCGGGCCGGAGGAGCTCGGATTCGGTTATCGCACTTCGGTTCTCAAGCACAGTGACGCCGCCGTGGTGCTGGCGGTCGAATTCGCCCTGCGTGCTGACGGTTCCAGCGCGCCGCTCGCCTACCGCGAACTGGCCAACGCGCTCGGTGCGACCGAAGGCGAGTCCCGGCCCGCGGCGGAGGTGCGCGCCGCGGTGCTGCGTTTGCGGGCGGGCAAGGGCATGGTGCTGGATCCGGCGGATCACGACACCTGGAGTGCGGGATCGTTTTTCACCAATCCCGTAATTCCGGATGCGCAGGTGGCCGCGGTGCGCGCGGCGATCACGTCACATCTGGGGGCGGACGTGGCCGTGCCCACCTATCCCGCGGACGGCGGGGTAAAGTTCTCGGCGGGCTGGCTCATCGAGCGCGCCGGCTTCGCCAAGGGCTTTCCGGGCGACGGGTCTCCAGCGCGGTTGTCGACCAAACACACGCTGGCGCTGACCAATCGGGGCGCGGCTACCGCGACCGATCTGGTGACCCTCGCCCGCACGGTTCGCGAGGGGGTTGCTGAGCGCTTCGGCATTCATCTGGATCCGGAACCTGTGACCGTGGGAGTCAGCCTGTAGCGAGTGGCTTTCGCCACCAATTCAGCGTCCGGAATACACGGTTTGCGGGGGTAGGGTCGAGCGAGTGAGTAATCGAGGACTGTCCCGCCGGGCGGCCATGCGGGCCGCTCTGGTGGCGTCGACGGCAGTGATCGCGGCGGCGTGTTCGTCGTCGAACAAGGGTGGTGGCGGCCCCGCGCAGCCGGCCGCTCCGATCGCGTCCGTCAAGCTGGAGCCGGGTAGCGGCACCGACAATGTCAACCCGACCACCGCGGTGTCGGCGACGGTCAGCAATGGCCGCATCGATCAGCTGGCGCTGACCAATTCCAATGGCAAGCAGGTAACCGGCACCTTCGATGCCACTCACAGCAAATTCACGGTGAACGAACCGCTCGGCTACGGCGCCACCTACACCTGGTCCGGCACCGCCATCGGCACCGACAACAAGCCGGTGGCCATCGATGGCAAGTTCACCACCATCAGCCCCAAGAACACCGCGCCCGCCACCATCAATATCGGTGACGGCCAGGAGGTCGGCATCGCGGCGCCGATCATGCTCCAGTTCAAGGGGCACGTCGAGAACAAGGCCGCGGTCGAGAAGGCGCTCGTCGTCACCGCCACCCCGGAGACCGAGGGCTCGTGGGCGTGGCTGCAGGACGAAAACGGCGGCTCCCGGGTGCACTGGCGGCCCCGCGAGTACTGGCAGCCGGGCACCACCGTGCACGTCGGCGCCAAGCTGTACGGCCTGGACATGGGCAGCGGGCTGTTCGGCGACTCCGACCTGACCTCCGACTTCCGCATCGGCCGCGCCCAGATCGTGAAGGCCGCCGCCCCCACCCACCGCGTCCAGGTGGTCCGCGACGGGCAGACCGTCTTCGACTTCGCCTGCAGCTACGGCGAAGGCAACCAGGACCGCAATGTCACCCGCTCCGGCATCCACGTGGTGACCGAGAAGTACGAGGACTTCATGATGTCCAACCCGCCGTTCTACACGAACGTGCGGGAACGCTGGGCCGTGCGCATCTCCAACAATGGCGAGTTCATTCACGCCAATCCGGAATCGGTGTCCGCCCAGGGCAATTCGAACGTCACCAACGGCTGCATCAACCTCAACCCGACCGACGCCCAGGCCTACTTCCCGACCGCCCTCTACGGCGACCCGGTCGAGGTCACCGGCACCCGCATCCAGCTGTCCGCGGCGGACGGCGACATCTACGACTGGACCATCGACTGGGAGACCTGGAAGGGTCTCTCGGCACTGCAGGGCGAGCCGAAGAACCAGATCTCGGCCTCCCCGCTCCCGCCCCAGCCCGTCGGCGGCCGCTGAGAACCCTTCCGCGACATGCGCGCCCTGAGTCCCTCGGAGCGGTGGTTCTGGATCATCGACCGGATCTCGCCGTCGAATTGCACTGGGCGCGTGCGGGTTCACGGGCGGGTTGCGGCGCGGCGGCTGGAGGAGGCGGCCGCTGCGCTGGTGGCGGAGTATCCGCTCCTGCGGGTAGGGGTAGTGGCCGAGGCGGGCCGGGATCCGTGGTTCCGGGACTTGGCCGATCCGCGAATTCCGGTGCGGCGCATGGAGTCGCATGATTCCGAGGCGTGGGTGCGGGAAATCGATGCCGAGATGGCTGATCCCTTCGATACCGCGAAGGGGTTGGCGCGCATTGTCGATATCGCGGTCGAGGCGGGGACCACGGGCGAGTCCCATGACATCGTGCTCACGATCTCGCATCTCATCATGGACGGCCGGTCGCTGATGGCGTTGCTGCAGAAGCTGATCGGGCATGCGGCGGGGGCGAGTGCCGGGGTGGCAGAGCGTGCGGAGGTTCCGGCCGCGGATTATCTGATTCCCGCTGGGGCGCGCGGGGTGTGGCGGTGGGTGTATACGACGCTGTTCGATCAGGTGGCGGCGCTCGGGCAGCGGCCGCAGCGCGTGGCCGGTGCGCGGGCGGCGCTACCGGAGCGGCGAACCCGGGTCGTGCACCGGGTACTCGATCGGGAAGCGCTGGCGGCGTTGGTAACCGACTGCCGGCGCGCCGGAGTCACCGTCCACGGGGCGCTGGCCGCCGCGGCGGCGTCCGCGATCGGCGCCTCGAATTCCGGGGGGAGCGGAATCGCGGGGATCGCGTCGCCCGTGGATTTCCGGGAATTGCTCTCCCCGCGTCCGGCCGACGATGAGCTGGGGATCTATGCGCCGGTGCTGGTCGGATTCGTGCCGTTCGGAGTTCCGCTGTGGACCGCGGCCCGGTCGGTGAAGCGCCAACTCGAGCGCGGGGTGCGGCAGCGGCGGCATCTGGCGACGGTGGCGGGCATGCGATTCGGGACGCCGCGGGCGCTGGAATCCGGCCGGCGCCTGGCGGACCTGGTGGATCGGCGGGCGCCGTGGAATGTGTCGGTCACCAATCTGGGGCGGGTCGAATTCCCGGAAACGGCCGGGGCATGGCGGCTTTCGGGGCTGACGCTGGCCGCGTCGAATTCCTGTGTGAGCGTCCTGACGGTGGCGGTCGCGACCGCGCACGGGGAAATGCGCCTCGGGTTCTGCTACGCGGAACCGGTCCTGTCCGAGCGGCGGGCGGCGGATTTCGCGGACGCGATGCTGACCGCGCTGCGCGAGCGCCCGGATCCCTCAGCCGAGCCGCTGCGCCAGCCGGGCGCGTAGCGCGGCCCGGTCGGGTTTGCTGGTGCGCCCGCCGACCGGGATCTCCGCGACCAGCACGATATCGTCCGGCAGCGCGGAAACATCGATCAGGGAGGGTAATTCGCGGCGTAGCCGGTCCTCGATATCGGAGGCGTCCGGGTCCGGCACCACGGCCAGCACGATGCGCTCGTCGCCGATCTCGTCGGGAATGCCGACCATGATGGCCTGCCGCACGCCCTCGACGCCCGCGATGGCCGGTTCGTACAGACCCGGATAGATATTGGTCTTACCGCGGATCATCATGTCCTTCTTGCGGCCCATGAGCACCAGGGTGCCGCCCTCGAACCGGGCCAGGTCGCCGGTGGCGATCTCCTTCAGCGATGGTTCCCCGAGGTAGCCGCGGCACAGATTGGGGCCGGAGAGGATGAGCTCGCCGTCGTCGGCCACACGCGCGTCCACGCCCTCGACCGGCGGGCCGAGCGGGTCACCGGGTCCCTCGAAGGCCAGCTTGTCCGCGCCGGAGGTGATGGCCACCGGCAGGATCTCGGTCATGCCGTAGACGGCCAGCAATTCGGTGTCCGGGAGGGCGGCGCGGGCGCGGCGCAGCAGCGCGGTGGTGACCGGCGCGCCGCCCAGCGAGATCTCCTCCAGGTGCGTCGGCGCGACCAGTCGTCCGGCCTCGATGGCGTCCAGCACCACCGCCAGGTCGGCGGGCGTGAAGAAGGCGTGCGTCGCCGTGCCGAGGGTGCGCGCGAAGCCGATCGGGTCGATGTGGGTGCCGAAGCGCGGGTACCGCGGCATGGACCAGCGTGCGCCCTCCAGCACCGCGGGCAGCCCCATCATCAGCTGCTCGGTGTGCAGGTGCGAACCGGGCATGAGGCTGGTGCAGCCCGCCATGGCCGCCAGGCCCGCGCCCAGCGAACCGCGGGTGTGCACAACGGCTTTCGGGTCGGCGGTGGTGCCGGAGGTGAAGACGATGAGCGCCTCGGCGTCGGGGTCCTCCACGGGCGCGTCGAAGGTCGATGTGGTCCCGGGACCCTGCCAACCGGGCTCGGAACCCACCAGCTGCCGCAGCGGGAGGGCCCCACGCGGCGTGCCCGGTAGCCATGGCCCGCAGCGGATGTGCCGCACCGGCAGCTGCCCGAACTCCGGCAGCGACAGGCCGAATCGGCGGCCGAACCCGCGCAGCGGCCCGCTCAGCAGGTACAGCAGCGATTCCGTCGCGGCCCAGCTCGGCCGCACCAATTCGACGCGGCGCGCGAACAATTCGGGTCCGACGCCCGGGTCCACGAACACGATGGCGCCACCCGCCGCGATGGTCCCGAACACCATGACCACGGCGTCCACGCAGGGCCGGATGGAGAACAGCATGCGGTCGCCGGGCCGGAAGCCCATGCCGTGCAGGCGTTTCACGACCAGCCGGACACGGGCGTCGAGTTCGGCGAAGCTGAGCGGCGGTTCGCCGATCATGCCCAGCGCGGGCGCGTCGGGGGTGCGCAGTACCTGCTCGCGGAGCAGCGCGGTGAAATCCTCACCCGCCGAGGGGTATCCAGCGCTCACCGGATGTCCACCAGCTCCGGTTTGTAGCGGTGGTCGGCGTACCAGGCGAGAGTCTTGCGCACACCCCAGGCTCGCACGCGCCGGTTGGAGCCGTACACCCGCACGTCCCGGCGCAGCCCGTAGTCGGTGGTGAGCATGCGCACGGCGTTCACCAGCGCCCGATCCTCGTGCAGCTCCTCGATGGCGGTGCGCGGGAATCCGCCCGCGGCCTCGTACAGTTCGGCGGTGATGGCCATATTGCAGCCGGGCGTCATGACATACGGGCCCAGGTAGCGCGGATCGCGGTTGCCGGGCCGGAATTTCCCGAACAGGGAGGCCACCTCCAGCGCGACCAGGATGATGGTGCGATCACGCAGCCGCACGCCCTCGTCGGTGCGCGGGATCAGCTGCCCGCTGATCAGCCGCAGCCCCGAATCGAAGGCGGCCCGGATGCGCGCGGTCCAGTCGGGGGTGGGCAGGCAGTCGGCATCGGTGCGGGCCAGCCGGGTCGCACCGGCCGCGATGGCGTGCCGCATGCCGGTGTCGGCGGCCGCGCCGGTGCCTTTGCGCAGCTCGGTGATCACCTCGACGTGCAGGCCCGGATGGGTGTCCGCGAAATCGCGCACCACCTTGACGGTGGCGTCGGTGGAGTTGTTGTCCACCACCAGCAGCGTGAAGTCCCGGTCCTGCTGCCCGGCCAGGGCGGACAGCGTGCCGGCGATGCCGTGCTCCTCGTTGTAGGCGGGCACGATCACCCACAGTTCGTTCATGGCCCTTCCCGGCGGATTCCTCGCCCCGGCTTACGGTTTCGGCAGGCGGTAGGCGATGGCCGCGGCCGAAGGCCCGGCCCCGGCGGCCACGAACAAGGCTACGTCGGCCCGATCGAGCTTGCCGCTGTCGCGGGCCGCCAGATACGCCACCGGGAGTGCCGAGGTGTGTGCGTCGAAGCGCGGGGAGTCGGAGCGCTCGGTGTCGTCGGCGCTGACCGCCTCCGGCGCGATACCCAGGCGCTCGGCCAGCAGCGCGGGGAATCCGGCGGTGGGCCGCCCGCAGATGAGCACCGTCCGCGCGGGGGGAGCGTCGGCCACGTCGAGCGCCTCGGACGCTGCCGAAACCGCGTGGTGCAGCAGCTCTTCCACATCACCGGTGCGGTTCACGGTGATCGAGGACCGGCCGGTCGAGCCCATCTCCGACAGTCGCACGAAGCCCTCCGCCGCGGGCCGCCCGTCGGTGGCGCTGATGTGCAGCGCCCCGAATCCGGCTGTGCCCGGCCGCTTTTCCAGCAGCATGGCCGCGCCCACCGGCTTGATCGGGAAGCCCGGCTGCGGGTCGGGGGATTTCGACGGATGCGCGTCACCGGAGACCAGCAGCACCCGGTGCACGGTCGGGGCCTCCAGCAGCGCCTGGCTGACCTGGATGGCATTGAGCATGCCGCAGGCGCCGTTCATCAGGTCGAAGGACAGGCACGGCACATCGCCGCTGCGATATTCCAGCCCGATGCCGGCCTGCTGTTGAATCAGCGCGGACATGGCGGGTTCCACCATGTTCGAGTCGCGATAGACGCCGGTATTGATCAGCGCGTCGATCTGCTCCGGCGTGGCGCCGGCCTCCGCGATGGCCCGGCGCGCCGCGGCCGCCGCCTGCTCGATGGAGCTGCCGCCGCCGATTTCGGTGGTTACGGAAGAAATGACGATTCCCATGCTGCATCACACCCGAAGGTCGCCGAGCGTCACCGACAGGAACCCGGCCACGACGCCGGAAGCCGCGGGCACCATCAGTACTTTCGCCCCGGACGCTATCCGCTGTTGTTTGAGCGCGTCGTGCAATACCACGAAATGCGACGTGGACGCGGTGTTGCCATAGCGGTCCAGGACCATGAGCGCGGGCGGCACCGGGGCGTCGAATTCGCGTTCGGCGATCTTCGATACCAATTCCACCGCGGGTGCGCTGAATTGATGATGGATCACGTGGTCGTAGCCCTCCGCCGCGAAACTGCTGCCGTTCTCGCGCAGGAAATCCCGCTGCCGGGTCGTCCACAGCAGATAACGGGATTCATTGTGCATCGCCCGGTTGTCGGTGTACAGCGCGATGCCGGAACTGCGATCGCTGGGCATGCCCAGGCACAACTGTGCGAAACCGGCGCTGGTATTGAGTTCGATGTAGTCGATACCCTCGTCGGCACTGCCCTCGCTGTCCAGAATGACGGCGGCCGCACCGTCGCCGACCGTCAGCGAGGCGAACTGCGGATCATATTTCTCGGACATCTCACGCACGGCGGTGTCGGAGATGGGCGTGATGTACTCCCCGGAAACCACCAGCCCGCGTTTCACCATGCCCGCACGAATCATGCGATCCAGCACGAGAACTCCGCTCATCATCCCCGCGCAGGCATTGGAGACGTCGAAGTGGATGGCCCCGGTCGCGCCGAGTTCATTGCGGATCATGAGCGCGAAGGACGGCTCCACGCAGAATTCGCCGTCGCGAATGCGGGTGATGGAGCAGGAGATGACGATATCCAGATCGGCCGCGTCATAGGACGAATTGTCCAGTGCGGTCCGCGCCGCGGCCAGGGCGACGCTCAGGGAATCCTCGTTCTCGGCGCAGCGGCGGCGGTGCCGCACGCCGCTGATGCGCTCCAGGTCGATGGGGGAGTCGATGGCCAGCTGGGCCAGCAACTCCGCGGTCGATATCTCGGTGTCGGGCAGATAGGACCCGACCGCCTCGATTCGTGATCTCACCATGTTCACTCCCAGCAGCCCTCGGTTGCGGGCGACGCTAGCAGTGCCGGTATTTCGGTTTTGAAAAATCTATGATTCAGATCATGTGAGGTGAACTACATTGCGGCACAACGCCATTTGACCTACCCCGCAGCCGACTTCACAAGCGGCGGGCGAAACGTCCGGCCTCGGCCTGATCGCGCGGCTTGACGACAATGGTGTCCAGATTGACGTGCGGCGGGCGCGAGGCCACGAAGCCCACGATCTCCGCGATGTCCTGCGCGACCAGCGGATCGATGCCCTGGTACACGCTCGCCGCACGCTCGGCGTCGCCACCGAAGCGCACCAGCGAGAATTCGGTCTCCACCGCGCCCGGCGCGATCTCGGTCAGCCGCACCGGCTGACCCAGCAGCTCGCCCCGCAGCGTCCGGTGCAGCACGGCCTGCGCGTGCTTGGCCGAGGTGTAGCCGGAGCCGTTGTCGTAGGTGGAGAACGCGGCCACCGAGGTGATGGTGACGATCAGGCCGTCACCGGAGGCGATCAGCTTGGGCAGCAACGACTTCGTGAGCCGCAGCGTGCCCAGCACATTGGTCTCCCACATCCAGCGCCAGTCGTCCAGATCCGCCTCGAGCACCGGGGCCAGGCCCTTCGCGCCGCCGGCATTGTTGACCAGCACATCGCAGCGCTCGACGGCTTCGGTGAAGGCGTGCACCGACTCCTCGTCGGTCACGTCCAGCGGCAGCGCGGTCCCGCCGATCTCCGCGGCCAGCTGCTCCAGCCGATCGACCCGGCGGGCGCCGACGTACACGTGGTACCCCTGCTTGGCGAGTTCGCGGGCGGTTGCCTCGCCGATACCCGAACTGGCTCCGGTCACCACAGCGGTACGAGTGCTCATGTCCCTGAGCTTAGGCAGGGCGTGTCGCCGGTGCGTCGCGGGTGGTTAGCCTCACTCCTATGGCAATTCGGGAAGTAGCGAGCGCGGACGGCACGACCATCGTTTACCGGGTGACCGGTCCGGAGGGGGCCCGGCCGCTCGTGCTCCTGCACGGCTGGTCCGGAAACCTGCGCTGCTGGGGGCAGGCCGCCGACCTGCTCGCCGAGCAATTTCGCGTGATCGCGGTCGACCTGCGCGGCCACGGCTACTCCGACGCTCCCGAGGCCGGATACGACGACCCGAAGAACTGGGCGGCCGATATCGCCGCGGTGCTCGCCGCCGAGGACATCTCCTCCGGCGCGATCCTGCTGGGCTGGTCCTACGGCGGCATCGTGCTGTCCGACTACCTGACCGCCTACGGGACCGGCGCGATCGCGGGCGTCGTCTACACCGGTTCACAGGCCAATATCGGCCGCGGCGTCCAGGGCGCGGAGACCGGTCCGGGCATGAGCAAGGCCATCCCCGACGTCTTCGACGAGAGCGCGGGCAAGGCCATGCGCGGTTTCGCCGCGTTCGGCAATGCCAATACCGGACCCGGCCGCGACAAGGGCGTGGACGCCCAGCGCCTGTTCGGCGGCAGCATCGCCACCCTGCCCCGGGTGCGCAAGGCCCTGTTCTATCGCACCGTCGACAACACCGAGACCCTGCGCGGCCTGGACGTGCCGGTGCTGGTGCTGCACGGCACCGCCGACCCGGTCGTGCCGATCGAGAACGGCCGCTACATCGCCGGCGCCGCGCCGGAGGTGCGGACCTCCTACTGGGAGGGTGCGCAGCACGGCCTCTTCATCGAGGATCCCAGCCGGTTCGTGACGGAGATCACCAATTTCGTTGAGGCGCTGGGGTAATCGCGCGTCGCGGGAGATCGGGGACGGAGTCCTCGTGCGGCCTACGCGAGTTGTGACCGACCTCACTTGGGAAGGTAACCCGTGCATGGGGTGTTACTACCCCCGTGCACACTGGAGTGGTGAGTCAGCGCCTGGACCTACGGCCCAATCGGATTGCCGTGTTATCGGTGCATACCTCACCACTCGCCCAGCCCGGGACCGGCGACGCGGGCGGCATGAACGTCTACGTGCTGCAGACCGCCATCGAACTGGCTCGTCGGGGCACCGAGGTCGAGATCTTCACCCGGGCAACCTCCTCCAATGACGAACCGGTGGTCGAGGCCGCGCCGGGCGTGCTGGTCCGCACGGTGGCCGCCGGGCCCTTCGAGGGGCTCGACAAGCACGATCTGCCCACCCAGCTGTGCCCCTTCGCCGCCGAGGTGCTGCGCACCGAGGCCCGCAATCTGCCCGGCCACTACGACCTCATCCACTCGCACTACTGGCTCTCCGGTCAGGTCGGCTGGCTGGCCCGCGACCGCTGGCGGGTGCCGATGGTGCACACCGCCCACACCCTGGCCGCGGTCAAGAACGCCTACCTCGCCGAGGGCGACTGCCCCGAGCCCGCGGTCCGCGAGATCGGCGAGAAGCAGATCGTCGCCGAGGCCGACCGGCTGGTGGCCAATACCGCCGACGAGGCCCGGCAGCTGATCGAGCTGTACGGCGCGGACCCCGACCACATCGATGTGGCCCTGCCCGGCGCCGACCTGACCCGCTACCAGCCCGGCGACAAGCTCGCCGCCCGCCGCGAGCTCGGTCTGCCCGCGCACGAGCGCATCGTCGCCTTCATCGGGCGCATCCAGCCGCTCAAGGCCCCCGACGTGCTGGTGCGCGCGGCCGCGCAGGTGCTGGCCGAGGAGGCCGCCCTGCCGATCCCGCCGCAACGCCCGCTGCGCGTGGTGATCGTGGGCGGCCCGTCCGGCAGCGGACTGAAGAAGCCCGAGGCCCTGATCGAACTGGCTGCGGCCCTGGGTATTTCGGACCGGGTCACCTTCCTGCCACCCCAGCCCGCGCACCGGCTGGTGCAGGTCTACCGGGCCGCCGACCTGGTGGCCGTGCCCAGCTACAACGAATCCTTCGGCCTGGTCGCCATCGAGGCGCAGGCCAGCGGGACCCCCGTGCTCGCCGCCGATGTGGGCGGGCTGAGCACCGCCGTCCACGACGGTGTTTCCGGCCTGCTGGTCCCCGGCCACCAGACCGGCGACTGGGCCGCCGCCCTGCATTCACTGCTCGACGATCCGGGCAAGCTCGAGGACATGGGCCGGGCCGCGGTCGGGCACGCCGCCAACTTCTCCTGGGCGCACACGGCCGAGGCGCTGCTCGACAGCTATGCCGCCGCGCTCGCCCAGGCGCCGGCCGTCCGGCCGCACAGCGGTAACCTGCACATCGACAGCAATCACGCCAGATCGCTGGCGCTGTGGCGGCGTCGGATGGGAGCAGTACGCAGATGAGCGAGGCCGACCGCACCGAGGAGTGGACGCCCCGCCCGCATGCCAGCACCGGCGGCCTGAACGACGAAACCGCCCGTGCCACCGCGCAACTCATCGACGAGACGCTCCGCGAACGCGAGATCGAGTACACCCGCGACGCCCCCGACCTGTTCGTGGTGGTGCTGCCCGGTGAGCGCAAGCTCAAGACCGTCATCGGCGTCAGCGTCGGCAAGCACGGCGTCCGCATGGAGTCCTTCGTCTGCCGCAAGCCCGACGAGAACTTCGAGGGCGTCTACAAATTCCTGCTCCGCCGCAACCGCCGCCTCTACGGCGTGGCCTACACCATCGACCGCGTCGGCGACATCTACCTGGTCGGCCGGATGTCCAACGACCGCGTCACCCCCGACGAACTCGACCGCTGGCTCGGCCAGATCCTCGAGGCCGTCGACGCCGACTTCAACACCCTCCTCGAACTCGGCTTCGCCGAATCCATTCGCAAGGAATGGAAATGGCGGGTCGCCCGCGGCGAATCCCTCAAGAACCTCCGCGCCTTCGAACACTTGATAGATTGACCCGCCTCCCCGGGACTTCAGTGCGCGGCTGAGAGCTGTCGGCGTCGGGAACGCGTGCCGGAGGCTGGGAGCCGAACCGATTTTGGACGTCCCGACGAGTCACCCCGACCGTTACGAAATCAGTCGTCACCTCGGCATACGGAGAACGAGCTCCGTGCGCGACAATCGGCCGGGCCATCGGAACACGGAAGCGCACAGGAGGCGGTCGGCGATGACGGTATTAGCGCTGGATATCGGAGCGACCAAATTCGCTGCGGCGACCGTGGATTCGGATGGGGTGGCCGGGGATCCGCGGCGGATCGCGGTGCCGGAATCCGGGGTGTGGGACGCCTGCCGGGCATTGCTGACCGATGTTGCCGGGGATGCCCGAATCAGTGCGGTCGGTATCGGGTCGGCCGGGCCGGTGGATGTGGGTGCCGGAGTTTGCGGGCCGCTCAATATTCCGGAGTGGGCCGAGGGATTTCCGATCGTGGATGCGGTGCGGAAACTGTTTCCGGAGGCCGAGATTCGGTTCGCCATCGACGGTGTGTGCCTGGTGCTGGCCGAGCAGCGGTTCGGGGCTGCGCGCGGGGTGCCGAATATGCTCGCCATGACCGTTTCGTCAGGGATTGGTGGCGGCATCATCTCCGATGACCGGGTTGTCATGGGACGCACCGGAAATGGCGGGCACGTCGGTCATATTGTCGTGCCCGGTCAGGACGAGCCCTGCGCGTGCGGTGGATTCGGTTGTGTGGAAGCCGTGGCGAGTGGCAAATCCTCGGTGCGCTGGGCGCGGCGGCAGGGCTGGACCGGAACGACCGGGGTGGAGCTCGCGGCCGCGGCGCACGCGGGGGAGCCGATCGCGGTGGCCGCCCTCGAGCGGGCGGGCACCGCGATCGGGACGGCTGTCGCCTCGGCCGCCGCTTTGCTCGACACCGATCTGGTGGTCATCGGGGGCGGTTTCGCGCAATCCGGCGAACCGCTGTGGGGTCCGCTGCGGACCGCCGCCGCGGCGCACGCGCGACTGAAGTTCCTGCGCGGACTGCGCGTGGTGCCGTCCGAATTGACCGATCAGGCCACCCTGCAGGGTGCCGCGATTCTCGCGCTCGGGGCCGCGAATGCAGGCGAAACCCCGCGTGGGAGGATGAGCCCATGACGTACACCCTCGTGTTGCTGCGCCACGGCGAGAGCGAATGGAATGCCCTGAACCTGTTCACCGGTTGGGTGGACGTTCGTCTCACCGACAAGGGTGTCGCGGAAGGCAAGCGTGCCGGTGAATTGCTCGCCGAGCACGGGATTCTGCCGGATATCGTCTACACCTCGTTGCTGCGCCGTGCCATCAGCACCGCCAACAATGCCCTCGACGCCTGCGACCGGCACTGGATTCCGGTGGTCCGCGACTGGCGCCTGAACGAGCGCCATTACGGCGCGCTGCAGGGCAAGAACAAGGCGGAGATCAAGGAGCAGTACGGCAACGACCAGTTCATGCTGTGGCGCCGCAGCTACGACACTCCGCCGCCGCCGATCGAGGTGGACAGCGAGTACAGCCAGGACGGCGACCCGCGCTACGCCGGCATCGAGGTGCCGCGCACCGAGTGCCTCAAGGACGTCGTGGCCCGCATGGTTCCCTACTGGGAGGACACCATCGCGGCCGATGTGCGCTCGGGCAAGACGGTTCTCGTTGCCGCGCACGGTAATTCGCTGCGCGCCCTGGTGAAGCACCTGGAGAACATCTCGGACGAGGAGATTTCCGAGCTGAACATCCCCACCGGTATCCCGCTCAAGTACGAGCTGGACGAGAACCTGCGGCCGATCGGCAAGGGCGAATACCTCGACCCCGAGGCCGCCGCGGCGGGCGCCGCCGCCGTGGCCGGCCAGGGCGGCAAGTAACCAGCCAGGGCGGCAAGTAACCAGCCAGGGCGGCAAGTAACCAGCCAGGGCGGCAAGTAACCAGCCAGGGCGGCAAGTAATTCGAAACGAAACTCGCGCTGTGACCGGGATTATCCGGTCACGGCGCGTTTTTCATTTCCGGCGAGGTTTTCGCGTCGAAGCCTCGATCGGAATGTCTTATCCGCTACTGTGATCCGCGTCTCACTACGTGAGCGTAGGGTATTTCCCTGTCTCGCAAAGGAATTTGCCGAAGCGTTGCCAGTTTAAATAGGTGTCTGTAACCGGGGTTTGCAACTTACTTCGCAGTAGATATGCTGCTGGGCGTTCGACCATTTGCGAGAGGTAGATCACGTTCGATGAAGCACGCGCTACGGGCCACGGTCTCGGCCGCCGCGGCCGCTCTGCTCCTGCCTGTTGCCGGCATCACCGCCGATGCCGCCATCCCCACCGGCCCCGACGGCGGTGCCGCGGGCGCCGAATGGACCACCACCGAGGACGGGCAGCAGCAGTACCCCAACGTCTTCATCGACTGGGACGTCCCGATCACCATGAGTGACGGCACCGTCCTGAAGGCCAATGTCTACCACCCGGCCGACGCCGCCGGTCATCCCATCGACAGCCCGACGCCGACCGTCGTCAATATGACGCCCTACACCAAGCTGGTGTCGAACGTCGCCGACAGCGCCTTCTCCATCCCCGGCCTGTCCGACGCGCTCCTCGACGTCTTCCGCAACATCCACCTCGACGGCACTCCGCTCACCGGCTTCGGTGAACTGCTGAACGCGGCGGGCAACGGCGAACTCCGCAACTTCTCCGTCGACCGCCAGCTCATCAGGTCCGGGTACACGCAGGTCGTCGTGGACGTGCGCGGCACCGGCTTCTCGCAGGGTGAGTGGGACATGCTGCGCGGCCGCGAACAGCAGGACACCGTCGAGGTCATCGACTGGGCGTCCAAACAGGGCTTCAGTAATGGCCGCATCGGCATGAACGGCCTGTCCTACTCGGCCATCAACCAGGTGCAGGCCGCCGAGAAGCAGCCGCCCGCGCTGAAGGCCATCTTCCCCATCGTGCCCGGCAGCGACCTCATCGACGACGTGCTCGCGCCCGGCGGCGGCTTCGGCTTCAACTTCATTCCGTTGTGGCTGAGCGCCGTCAACGGCCTCAAGTGGGTGCCGGACCTGGCCTCGATCGCCCACGGCGCCTTCGACTTCACATGGCTGCAGGATCGCGTCAACGATCCGTTCGGCTACCTCGACGTGCTCATGTCGGCCTACACCAGCACGGACATGAACAGCATCGACCCGCGCGTCAAGGACATGCTCAACGGCTTCAGCCAGGAACGCCAGGAGTGGCTGGGCGACCCGGCCAAGATCCAGGTGCCGACCTTCGTGACCGGCGGCTGGCACGATCTGTTCACCTACTCGGAATCCAAGATCTACAACCAGATTCCGCTGCCGCCCGGCCAGAAGCAGCTGCTCATGGGCAACACCTACCACGTCACCTCGGGTGCGGATGTCAACCGGGTCGGGGCGCCGCCGCGACTGGACGTGCTGCAGCGCGCCTGGTTCGACAAGTGGCTCAAGGGCATCGACAACGGCATCGATCAGTACGGTCCGGTGACCCTGAAGCAGCAGGGTGGCGGCTGGACCACCCAGGGCGGATTCGGGCCGACCGCACCGGTTTCCGAGGCCGCCGACTACCGCCGCATGTACCTCTCGTCGCAGCGCTCCGGCACCGCGAACAGCCGCTACGACGGCTCGCTCACCGCGGACGCCAATGGCGACACCGACCGGCTCACCGTCGCGCCCGGCCTGTCCACCGTCTGCTCCAATGACGCGGCCCAGGCCACCGCGGGCATCCTGAACCTGGTCGACGCCTGCGCCAAGGACTCCCGCATCGCCGAGACCAACGCGCTCACCTTCACCAGCGCGCCGGTGGTCGAGGCCACCATTGTCTCGGGCCCGATCGCGGTGCACCTCAACACCGTTCAGGACGCCGCCGACGGCTACTGGACCGTCACCGTCAACGACGTCGCCCCCGACGGCCAGTCGACCGTGCTGACCTCCGGCGAGCTCATGGCCTCGCTGCGCCAGGTCGACGAGGCCAACAGCAGTCGCTCCGCCAACGGCGACTACACCGACCCGCGCGCCTTCACCTCCCTGGACAAGCGCGAGGAGACCGTCCCCGGCGAGGCCACCACCCTCGACATCGCCCTCGGCGGCACCCAGGCCGTCCTGCAGCCGGGCCACCGCCTGCGCGTCGACGTCTTCGCCGGCAACTTCCCCAAGGGCCTGCCCATCCTGCCGATGCTCATCGACACCGGTCTGAAGCCCGAACACCTCCAGCTCGACCCCGACCGTCCGAGCTTCGTGAACATCCCGGTCCGCGGTAACACCGGCTGGTGAATCCGTCCCTCCGGGATCGAAGCCCCGGGTGCGCACAACGGCGTGCACACCCGGGGTTTTGCTTTTCGCCCGCATCGGTGCCGAGGTTCAGGCTTCGCCGACGATGACGACTTTGCCGGTGACGGTGCCGGATTCGGCGAGGGTGAGCGCCCGTGCGGCCTCCCGCAACGGGATTCGGGCCGCGATCTGGGGGTGCAGCACGCCGCGCTCCGCGAGATCGAGCACCGCGCCGAGGTCGGCGGCGAGCTGGGCCCGGAACCGGGCGAGCCGGCGGCGTCCGGCCCAGATGTTGTAGAAGGACGCATTCCGCCCGTTGGGCAGCGCGTTCCACCACAGCAGCCGGGCGAACAGCTTCAGCACCGGCAGCCGGGAATCGCCCTCCTCGTTCTTGGTGGCCGCGCTGCCGTAGGAGACGAGGGTGCCGCCGGGCGCCAGCAATGCGAAGGAGTCCACGATGCCGGGACCGCCGAGATGATCGAAGACGGCATCCACCCCGTTCGGCGCGAGCGCCCGCACCTGGGCCGCCACGTCCCCGCGATAGTCCACCGGCAGTGCGCCGAGCGCGGCCACCGCGTCCGCATTGCGTGCCGACGCCGTCCCGATCACCCGGATCCCGGCGGCGCGCGCCAGCTGCACCAGCGTCGAGCCGACACCGCCGTTCGCGCCGTGCACCAGAATCGTCTGCCCCGCACGGGCTTTCGCCTTCCGGTGCAGCATCTGCCAGGCGGTGATGCCATTGACGACGAAGGTTTCCGCCACGTCCGCCGCCAGTCCGTCGGGTACCGGCACCAGATCGCCCGCGGGCACCGTGAGGTGACTGCTCCAGCCGCCGATCTTGGTCAGCGCAGCGACCCGGCGGCCGACCAGGGCCGGATCGACCCCGGCTCCGACCGCGATCACCTCGCCGACGATGTCGTAGCCGGGCACGAATGGAAACGCCGGCTGGTCGTAGTACTTGCCGCGCCGCATCTGCTGTTCGGCGAAGGACACGCCCGTCGCCTCCATGCGGACCAGCGCCTCGCCGCTGCCCGGCGGCGGCAATTCGCGGTCGGTGACGGTCAGTCCCTCCGGCTCGACGCGTCCCGGCAGCACTACCTCGGTGGCGATGATGTTCGACATCGGCCTGTCCCTCTCAGGTGTGTGATTGGTCAATCACTCTGTGGTTGAAAGAAAACGCCCTCGTCGGAGGGCGTGTGAAGGTCAGTTGAAGTGGCGGATTCCCGCGGTCAGGGTGGCGGCCCAGGCGCCCTCGCCGGCATCCAGGCCGAGAGTGGTGATCAGGTGGCACAGCTGTCCGTGGGCCATGAAGTGCTGCACCTGCTCACCCGTTGCGCCGGAACGGGTTTCGGCGAAGTCGGTAATGCGCTGGAGGCCGCGGCGCAGGGCCGCGGCGATATCGGGCGTATCGGCCGCGGACAGGGCGTGCACCTGCAGCATGAGCAGGCTCTTGTCCGCGATCAATTCGGCGTAGGCCCCGCCCATTTCGTGCAGCACCCGCTCCGGATCGCCGCCCGGTGTCCGGGCGGCTCCAGTGGCCAGTGCCCCCTCGACCCGCTCGAAACACCGGTCCAGCGCGGCGACGAACAACTCCACCTTGCTGGGGAACAGTTTGAACACGTACGCGGGGGAGATCCCGGCCGTCGCGGCGACGGTGTTGATCGGGGTCCCATGGAATCCGGTCTTGGCGAATTCGGTGATGGCCGCGTCCAGCACGGCTTCCCGCCGAATGTCCGAAGTCGAGAGTGCGATCCCGCGCCTGTTCATGTGAGTGACCGTACACTCACTCTCCGTTTTCCCGCAAGCCCACCGGCCTAATCGGCAGCGGCGAAGGCGGACTCCAAGGGCGGGAACATGGCTCGGGCGTCATGGCCCGCGAACCAGAGGCCGACGACGAAAGCCGAAGTCGCTTCGAGGTATCGGGCCTGGGCGAGGCCGCCCGCGTGGACCGGATGCAGCTTCAGGTCTGTGGCCAGGGCGGCCACCGTCGCCATGGCGTTCGGGTCGTCGCCGCACAGCGGAACGGTCAGGGGGCGGCCCTCGAACTCGCGGTGGGGGCCCGCCCAGACCTCGGCCGCAAGCAGATTGAACGCCTTCACCACACGTGCTCCGGGCACAGTGTCCGCGATCCGTTCCGCGACAGCGGGTTCGGAGAGGGTGAACCCTCCGCTGTCGGGAGCGAAGGCATTCGTGCAGTCGATCAGCGTGCGGCCCGCCAGGGCATGCCGTCCGTCGGTTCCGTCCGCCGCACCCACCCCTGTCGCGTCCTCCGAGTTCGCCGCGGCGAGCACCTCGGCGAGGGCGTCGACCGGGACGGCCAGCAGTGTGATGTCGCCGAAGCGAGCGGCGTCGGTGATGGTGGTGGCTCGTGCGCCGTGGCCGATGACAGCGACTGCCTCGTCGGCGCGGGCCGAAGTGCGTGCACCGAGCGCGATTTCGTGTCCGGCCGCGGCCCAGCCGCCGCCGAGGGCGCGGGCCATCTGTCCGGCTCCGATGATTCCGATTCGCATGTGAACTCCTTGGTCTGGCTTGCGCAATCGACGCTAGGGATTCCGATGCGCACTCCCGGGTGCCCAATGACGGTGGCAGGCTGGATGCATGACGGCCGAGATCATCGAACCGGTGGAATTCGCGGAGTACGGCGGGCTCGAATCCGATTGCCCCGCGCGGCTGGCCGTGGACGTGTTCGGCAATTCGTGGCTGACTGTGATCGTTTACACACTCCGCGAGGGCCCGATGCGGCCGGTGGAATTGCGGCGGGCGATCGGCGGCATCAGTCAGAAGATGCTCACCCAGACGCTGCGGCGCATGGAGCGGATGGGATTGCTGGAACGTCGCCGATATGCGGAATCCCCACCGCGCGTGGAGTATTCGCTGACTCCGGCGGGCGCGGATCTGCTCATCCCCATCTTCGCGCTGGGAGAGTGGGCGGACCGCCACGGGGACACCGTCCGCACCGCCCTCTACGGCGACGCCGAGGACTGATCCGCGATCGCGAAAGTGGTTGCCGCAAGGGCGCTCAGCGGTCGAGACACGCTGACCGAACATTGCGTAAACGCCGGGCTAACGAGGATGGAAGTGCCCATGACCTGCGTGAAACTTCCAGCACCCGGGGTTTGACCCCGCGTCGGCGACCGTACGATTCAAAGTGTGAGCGTTCCACAGGCCGTGCTTTTGGCAGTCCTGGCGGCCGTAGTCGGACTGGCCGTCGGAGGACTGCTCATTCCGTATGTGAACGCTCGCCAGGAGCGCCTGCGCGCCGCCACCGACACCGGGCTGACCATGTCCCAGGTCCTGGACCTGATCGTGCTCGCCTCCGAGTCCGGCATCGCCGTGGTGGACCAGTACCGGGACGTGGTGCTGGTGAACCCGCGCGCCGAGGAGCTGGGCGTCGTCCACGACCGCCTGCTCGACGAGCGTGCCTGGGCAGCGGTGGAACAGGTGCTGGCCGGCGGCCAGGATGTCGATTTCGAACTCACCGCCAAGATCCCCATGCCGGGCCGCGCCCGCCTCGCTGTCCGAGGAGTTGCTCGGCCGCTCTCGCAGGAGAACACGAACTTCGTGGTCCTGTTCGCGGACGACGACTCCGAGCAGGCCCGCATGGAGGCCACCCGCCGCGACTTCGTCGCCAATGTGAGCCATGAGCTCAAGACCCCGGTCGGCGCCATGAGCCTGTTGGCCGAGGCGTTGCTGGAATCCGCCGACGATCCGGACTCGGTGCGGCACTTCGGGGAACGCCTGCACGGCGAGGCCCGCCGCATGGGCAAGATGGTGACCGAGCTCATCGCACTGTCCCGCCTGCAGGGCGCGGAACGGCTGCCGGAACTGGAAGCCGTCGACGTCGACACCGTCGTCACCCAGGCCATCGAGCGCTCCCGCAACGTGGCCGAGGCCGCGGGCATCACCGTCTCCACCGACGCCACCAGCGGCCTCGAGGTGCTCGGCGACCAGACCCTGCTGGTGACCGCCCTGTCCAACCTGGTCGAGAACGCCATCGCCTACTCCCCGCGCGGCTCGCACGTGTCGGTGAGCCGGGCGCTGCGCGGCGGCTACGTCAATATCGCGGTCACCGATCGCGGCATCGGCATCTCCAAGGAGGACCAGGAGCGCGTCTTCGAGCGTTTCTTCCGGGCCGACAAGGCGCGCTCGCGTGCCACCGGCGGTACCGGCCTCGGGCTGGCTATCGTCAAGCATGTGGCCGCCAACCACAACGGTGAGATCACCCTGTGGAGCAAACTGGGCACCGGATCGACGTTCACCCTGCGTATCCCGGCCCACCCTGCCGATTCCAACGGGCAGGTCGACAAGAGACTTGCCACCGGTGTTCCGGTGGCCAAGAAGGAAAACGGCTCGCGCCCCCTCGGGCGGGCCAGAACCAACGGTGTGGAGGCAACCCGATGACGAGTGTGCTGATCGTCGAGGACGAGGAGTCGCTGGCCGATCCGCTCGCGTTCCTGCTGCGCAAGGAGGGGTTCGAGGTCACCGTGGTGGGTGACGGCCCGGCCGCCCTGGCCGAGTTCGACCGTTCCGGCGCGGACATCGTCCTGCTCGATCTCATGCTCCCCGGCATGAGCGGCACCGACGTGTGCAAGCAACTGCGCGCTCGCGGCAGTGTCCCGGTGATCATGGTGACCGCGCGCGACAGCGAGATCGACAAGGTGGTCGGCCTGGAACTGGGCGCCGATGACTACGTCACCAAGCCCTATTCCTCGCGCGAGCTGATCGCCCGCATCCGGGCCGTGCTGCGCCGCGGCGCCGGCGAGGAACCCGACAACGGCAGCGAGACCAGCGTGCTGGAGGCCGGCCCGGTGCGCATGGACGTGGACCGCCACACCGTCCAGGTGAACGGCAAGGCGGTGACCCTGCCGCTCAAGGAGTTCGACCTGCTCGAATACCTGCTGCGCAATTCGGGTCGCGTGCTCACCCGCGGACAGCTCATCGACCGCGTCTGGGGCGCCGACTACGTCGGCGACACCAAGACCCTCGACGTGCACGTCAAGCGCCTGCGCTCGAAGATCGAGGCCGACCCGGCCAAGCCGGAACACCTGGTCACCGTGCGCGGCCTGGGCTACAAGCTCGAGGCGTAGCCCACCCGGACGACAAAGAACCCGCCCGCTTCGAATTCGCGAAGCGGGCGGGTTCGGCTTACTCCCGACCAAGTCCTTCGAACGCCCCCCGGCAGTCTTCGGTGCTCAGGCGTTGGGGTCGTTCTTCATGCTGTCGACCCACGCGGGGCCGAGGCCCGGCAGCTCCTGCTTGTCCAGAATGATCCAGCCCAGGCCCGGGTTGTCCTGCTGCATGCAGCCGTACCACGGCACGTCGGCGCCATTGCCCTTGCACGCGATGGTGTGGCTGGTGCCGTACGGGCTGACGATGATCTGCTTGCCGGCATCCTTGGCGCTCAAGACGGCGGGATCGTTGTACGCGACGAAGTCGGCGGTGCGATCGCTGTACACATTGGGGTCGGCGTTGTCGGCGAACGCCTGCGGCGCGATGGCGAGAACGGCACCTGCGGCCAGCGCAGTGACGGCGAGAGTTTTCTTGATCATGGCCAGGATGTCTAACACGCTCCGGTGAATTCGCAATAGCGGAACGATGTCGCGCATACTTCGGGCTATTCACTTCCCGAGGTCATCGGACCGGGTGGGATGCGAAATATACTTCTGCGCAGCCTGATTCGTTTGTCGCCCGGCCGCATCGGCTGTTCACCTCCCGGCCACCCGCGATCGCGTCACATAACGACGCGGGCCGGGCTCGGGACAGTCGCGCCCGCCGCGATGTGACGGCGGGCACGAAACCGGTGCGCTACGAGCCGGCGCTGCCGGTCAGCCCGCCGAGCAGGCCGCCCAGCGCCGAACCCGCGCTGCCGGTCCCGCCGCCAGCGCCGGTGCCACCGCCACCGCCCGGCTGGGACGGATCGGTCACGTTCACGATGATGGTCTTGGTGTTGCCGCCCTGCGAGGCGGTGATCATGTGCTGGCCCGCGGTGGTGGGCTTCCAGTCGATGCTGGAGTAGCCGATCGGCCACGGCACCTTGCCGGCCGGGGTGAGGCTGGCGCCGTTGTCCGACCAGTAGACGAGCAGGCCGATGCCCGCGCCGCTGAGGTTGGCGGTGAGGGTGTAGCCGGTGTTGATGGTGTACGGGGCGCTGCCGGAGATAGCGACCGAGTCGACCGTGGCGGCGGCCTGCGGCGCGGCCAGTACGGCGACGGCGGCGGTGGTCACGAGACCCGCGACGCCCGCGCCGATCCGGCGGGCTGATTTCGATGCACGAATGGTGCTCATGCGGAAAGTCCTGTCTCGCTTGCTAGTTCGGCGTGGTGCCGCTGCTGCCGCTGCCGAGCGGGCCGGCGGGCCCGAAGCCGCTGCCGGTGCTGCTGGAGCCCGAGCCGAGCGGTGCGTCGGCCACCTGCACGACGATCGACTGGCTGTTGGGGCCCTGGGACGCGGTGATGATGTGCTGTCCGCTGGTGGTGGGCCGCCAGCTGATCGAGGCGTGTCCGGGCGGGGACGGGATCTTGGGCGGGCCGATCTCGTTGCCGTTGTCACTGAAGTACACGAGCAGGCCGATCGAGGCGCCGCTGAGGGTGGCCGAGATGGTGTATGCCTTGTCGACCACCGGGTTCGACTGGTCGATGCTGACCGTGTCGACCGCGGCCAGGGACGCGGGGGCCGCGACCACGGCCGCGGCGGCGAGGGCGGCGAAGCCGGTGATCCCCACGCCGGCTCGGCGCGCGCTGATTCTCGGTGGTGTGTTGCGCATGTGTTGCTCTCCTGTGCTGCCCCACGGGGAGATGTGCGGGCTTCCGCACCCTAAGGGACCGGATGTGTGAAGCGTGGCTATTTCGAAAAAATAATCAAGCAAGCGTCCGCTTGGTGCTGGTGGGCGTGACGGGCCCCACCGGAAAACCCGTCACGCCGTACCCGAATCGGGTGGTTGCTAGCTGCTGCCGAACAGCCCGCGCAGCAGTCCGCCGACCAGGGTGCCCGCGCTGCCGCTCGCGCTGCCCGTGCCATTGCTGCCCGTGCCGCCGCTGCCCGGCGTGGTGGTGGTCGGGTTACTGGTGGGCGGCGTGGTGGTGGTCGTGGTCGGCGGCGTGGTCGTGGTCGTCCCGCCGGAACCGGTGCCGACATTCACGACCAGGGTCTGGGTGCTGTTGCCCTGCGAGGCCGTGATGATGTGCTGGCCGGGGGTGGACGGCGACCAGTCCAGGCTGGCCTCACCCGGGGGCCACGGGACCTTGCCGACCGGAGTCAGGCTGGCGCCGTTGTCGCTCCAGTAGACGAGCAGGCCGACCGACGCGCCCGACAGGGACGCGTGCAGGGTGTAGTCGCCGCCGACGGTGGGCGTGGCGCTGGAAATGGTGATCACGTCGACGGTCGCGCTCGCGGTCGGCGACATGACCACCGCGACCGCGGCGGCAGCCGCGACCGTGACGCCGGCCAGTCCGGCCCCGACCACGCGGCCCGAAGGTTTGCTGCGCATGGGTACTCCTGTGCTTCTCATGGTGTGCCCCAAGGGAATTGGGATGGGAATCGGGTCAGAGCCCGAAGGGCAGGCCATTGGCGCTGCCGGTGCCGCCGCCGCTGCTGCCGGTGCCGCCGTTGCCCGGCGACGTCGTGGTGGTCGGCGGGACCGTGGTGGTGGTCGTGGGCGGGACCGTGGTGGTCGTGGTGGGCGGCACCGTGGTGGTGGTGGTCGGCGGCACCGTGGTCGTAGTGGTGGGCGGCACCGTCGTGGTCGTGGTCGGCGGGACCGTGGTCGTGGTGGTCGGCGGCACGGTCGTGGTGGTGGTGCCGTCGCCGACGTTCACGATCAGGGTCTGGGTGGTGCTGCCCTGCGAACAGGTGATGATGTGCTGGCCCGGGGTGCTCGGGGTCCAGTCCAGGCTGGCGTGGCCGGGGGGCCACGGGACCTTGCCGACCGGGGTCAGGCTGCTGCCGTTGTCACTCCAGTAGACGAGCAGGCCGACCGACGCGCCGGAGAGGTTGGCGCTGAGGGTATAGCTGGTGCCGACGGTCCAGTTCGATCCCGAGATGGACACCGAGTCGACGCTGGCGTGCGCGGCCGGAGCCTCGTGCGTGGTCAGGACGGTGACCGCACCGGTCGCGATGGCCAGCCCGGCCAGACCCGCGCCGAGGCCGCGCCCCATGGGGGTAATTCTCATGAAAACTCCTGGATTTCAGGGGAATTGGTCTCGATCAGAGACCGAAGGGCAGCCCGTTGGCGCTGCCGGTGCCACCGCCGCCACCGCCGCCGGGGGTGGTCGTGGTGGTCGGGGGAACCGTTGTGGTGGTGGGCGGTTCAGTGGTGGTGGTCGGCGGTGCCGTGGTCGTCGTCGGCGGAACCGTTGTGGTGGTGGGCGGTTCGGTCGTGGTGGTCGGCGGCACGGTGGTGGTCGGGGGAACCGTTGTGGTGGTGGGCGGTTCGGTGGTCGTCGTCGGCGGCACCGTTGTGGTCGTCGGCGGTTCGGTGGTGGTCGTCGGCGGCACCGTGGTGGTCGTCGGCGGCACTGTTGTGGTGGTCGGCGGTTCAGTGGTGGTCGTGGGCGGGACCGTGGTGGTCGTGGTCGGTGGCACCGTGGTGGTGGTCGGCGGGACCGTGGTCGTGGTGGTCGGCGGGACCGTCGTGGTGGTGGTCGGCGGGACGGTCGTGGTGGTGGTGCCGTCGCCGACGTTCACGATCAGGGTCTGGGTGGTGCTGCCCTGCGAGCAGGTGATGACGTGCTGCCCTGGGGTTTTGGGGGTCCAGTCGAGGCTGGCATGGCCGGGGGGCCACGGGACCTTGCCGACGGGGGTGAGGCTGCTGCCGTTGTCGCTCCAGTAGACGAGCAGGCCGACGGAGGCGCCGGAGAGGTTGGCGCTGAGGGTATAGCTGGTGCCGACGGTCCAGTTCGATCCCGAGATGGAAACCGAGTCGACCGAGGCGTGGGCGGCGGGGGCTTCGTGTGTGGCCAGAACGGTGACTGCGCCCGTCGCGATGGCCAGCCCGGCGAGACCGATGCCGAGATGGCGGCCGCCCAAGGGGATTTTGCTCACTATGCGTACTCCTGTGCTGCGACCCATGTGGATAGGGGTCCGTCGCACAGTAAGGGAGCGGCAATGTGAAATTGTGTGATTTCAGAAAATTACTGGCTAGTTCTCCGCTATTGCTGCGCGGACTTAGCCTTGCGGGCCGCCTTCTTCGCGGACGTGGCCTCCCGCTTCGCGGCCTCGGCGGCCTTCTCCTCCGCGATGGCCGTGGCCGGATGCACCGCCACGATGCCCAGGCCCTGACGGCGCTTGCAGTGCCGCGCCAGCTCGTCGTAGGCCGGCTTGCCGATCAGCTCGATCAGCTCGGGCGCGTAAGCCTCCCACACCGGGCGGGTGCCGACGTGCGCATCCGGCGAACCGGTGCAGTACCAGTTCAGATCCAGGCCGCCGGGACCCCAGCCGCGGCGGTCGTACTCGGTGATCACGGTGCGCAGGATCTCCACCCCGTCCGGCCGGTCCACCCATTCCTGGGTGCGGCGGATGGGCAGCTGCCAGCACACTTCCGGCTTCACGGTGAGCGGCTCCAGGCCCTTGCGCAGCGCCATGGTGTGCAGCGCGCAGCCGATGCCCCCGGCGAAGCCGGGCCGGTTGAGGAAGATGCAGGCGCCGTCCACCCGCCGGGTGCGCAGAGCGGGTTCGTCGTCGAGGTCGTCCTCTTCCAGATACATCTTCTTGCGGACCCGGCCCTTCTCGTCGACGGCCTTGTCCATCAGCTGCCAGTCCTCGGGTGTGAGCATTTTCACAGCCTGGTGCAGCTTCTTGCCGTCCTCCTCGTCGGAGAGGAACGCGCCGTGCGAGCAGCAGCCGTCGTTCTCCCGGCCGTCGATGATGCCCTGACACGCCGGAGTGCCGAAAACGCAGGTCCAGCGCGAGAGCAGCCAGGTCAGATCGGCCGCGATCAAATGCTCATCATTTGCTGGATCGACGAATTCGATCCACTCCCGCGGGAAGTCGAGTTCAACTTCGGGCGCCGGGTCGATCTTCGCCGCTGGTCGCAGCCCGGTCGGTCCGCTCGCCGATGCACCTGCTGTCACAATGCGGAACGCTAACAGCTCAGTCGCCTGGCCAGAAGTCCGGACGCACCCAGTACCGTGTTCTTGTGCGGCTCGGTGTACTCGATGTGGGAAGCAATACCGTCCACCTGCTCGTGGTGGACGCGCATCGTGGTGGACACCCGATGCCTATGAGTTCGACGAAGTCGGCCCTGCGGCTGTCCGAGAACATGGACGACCAGGGCCGGATCACCTCCGCGGGCGCGGCGCGGCTCACCGCGACGGTAGCCGAATTCGCAAGTATCGCAAAGACTTCCGGCTGTGTGGAGCTGATGGCGTTCGCCACCTCCGCGGTCCGCGAGGCCACCAACTCCGACGAGGTGCTGGCCCGGGTGCGGCGCGAGACCGGAGTCAATCTGAAGGTGCTCACCGGTGTCGATGAGGCTAGACACACCTTCCTCGCGGTGCGGCGCTGGTACGGCTGGAGCGCCGGGCGGATGCTGAATCTGGACATCGGCGGCGGCTCGCTCGAGATGAGCAACGGTGCGGACGAGGTGCCGGACGTGGCGCTGTCGCTGCAACTGGGCGCCGGCCGGCTGACCCGCGACTGGCTGCGCCACGATCCGCCGGGCAAGCGGCGGGTCGCGGTGCTGCGCGACTGGCTCGACGCCGAGCTCGTGCTGCCCAGCAAGCAGCTGCTCGAGGTGGGCCGCCCGGATCTGGCGGTGGGCACCTCCAAGACCTTCCGCTCGCTGGCCCGGCTGACCGGCGCCGCCCCCTCTGTTGCGGGACCCCGGGTGCGGCGTACTCTCACCAGTTCCGGCCTGCGGCAGCTGATTGCGTTCATATCGAGAATGACGGCCGCCGACCGGGCAGAATTGGAAGGCGTAAGTTCTGATCGGTCACAGCAACTGGTGGCCGGTGCGCTGGTCGCGGAGGCGAGTATGCGGGCTCTGTCCCTGGACACGCTCGAAATCTGTCCCTGGGCACTGCGAGAGGGATTGATCTTGCGCAAACTGGATACCGACCTGGATAGCGAACCGATTACCGGCGGCCCCGACAACGGCCTGTCGGGCCCGATCGAAACGGTGTCTCGATGACCGAGGATTCAAGCCAGCTGTCCGTCGCCGAGCTGCTGGCGCGGAACGGCCAGCAGAGTGGGGCCCCCGCCGGCGGCGGCGGGCGCAGACGTCGAAGCGGCCGTGGCATTTCCGTCGCGGAACTGACCGGCGATATCCCGGTGGTGAGCGCGGGATCGTCCTCGCACGCCGCGCCCGACGAGGACGTGGCCGAGCCCGCCCCGATCGAATCGGACTATTCAAACTCTTCGAACTTCTCGAATCATCCTGATTATTCAAGCTTTCCGGATTATTCGGACCTGGTAGCCGCCGCATCGGGCAAGCCGGACTATTCACAGTACGACGCGGTACCCGATCCGGACCCCGCGTATTCGCCGCTCTCCGGGCCGATCTCGTACTACGACCCGCTGGCCCCCGCCCCGCAGCCACCGTCCCTACCGGAGCCGTCCCAGGACTGGTCCGCCGGTCTGGACTGGCCGCCGACCGAGAACCCGCTACCGGAGGCCCGCCCGAGCGGCGGCCGCCGCCGCAAGCCGGACCCGCTGGACTCCGATGTCGCGCTGGGCCGGTTGCCGGACATCGAATCTCCCGCCCCGCCCGCCGCGCCGCGCGAGGGCGGTCGCCGGCGCCGCTACGACCCGGACGACGAGAACACCGACGAGGTGCGTCCGTTCCGCGGCGACACCGGCCGGCCCGCCGACGGGGGCGCACGCACCCAGTTCAACCCCGCGGTCCGCGAGCCCTTCGACGACCGGCCGCCGTACGAGGACCAGCCGCCCTTCGGCGACCCGGCCCGCACCCAGTTCCAGCCGGCCGCCCCCGCGTGGTCGCCGGTGCCGGGACCCGAACCGCTACCGCGCACCCCCGGGCAGGATCGGCCGCACTTCGAGCCGCCGCAGGCCGCGCCCGCCGCGCCGCCCATGTCGCGCTCGGCGCGCCGGCACGCGGAATCGCAGGTCCAGAATGCCCCCCAGGGCCCGGCCGTCGACCGCCGCGGCGGCGTCGACCACGGCGCGGCCAACGGGCTTCCGGAATGGTCCGCGCACCGACGACCCGACGCCGATCCCGTCCGCGACCGCCAGGATCAGGCCGCGGTGCCGACCGCCGCGTGGTCGTCGCTGGCCGCCTCCGATCAGCAGCTGCTCTCCGGGGAATCGGTGGCGGGTGATCTGCTCCGCGACGCCCAGCAGCGCGACGATCAACGCGCGGAACGGAATTCGCGAAATGCCGGCAAACGTCCCGGCGGCGGGCGCGGCCGTGCGGTGGCGCCCGAGCCGGAGCCCGACGACCACCTCACCGATTTCTACGAGCCGTTCGACGACTACGACGACTATGACGACGACGAGCCCGAGACGTCGCTGGGCGGACGGCTTTCCGCGCTCACGCAGAAGGCCGGCTCCTTCGCCCGCAAGAGCAAGAGCAGGAGCACCCGCGGCGCCCCGGCCCGCTCGCGCGCCGCGGCCCGCTCCGACGACGATGAGCATCGCCGGCAATGGCTGATGATCGCGGGCCAGAGTGTGGGCGCCGCGGTCGCGGGCATGTTGCTGTTCAAGGGCTTCGAACGCATGTGGGAAATGCTCCCGTGGGTGGCTCTGGCCCTGGCCATGATCGTGATTCTCGGCCTGGTCGCGCTGGTGCGGGTACTGCGCCGCACCGATGACATCTTCAGCACTGTGATTGCCGTCGTCGTAGGCGTCTTCGTGACGCTCGGACCGCTAGCCTTTCTACTCAGTACGAACTGAGCAGGGAGCAGCAGTGGGGAACATCGTGCAAGCGCAGGGGGCGAGCACCGAGGACCGGGCGGGGCGAAAGGAAGTCCGGGTCGGGCTCTCGACCGCATCGGTGTATCCGGAGAACACCGAGGCCGCCTTCCGTTACGCGGCCGAACTCGGATACGACGGCGTGGAACTCATGGTGTGGGCCGAGCCCGCCAGCCAGTCCATTTCGACCGTGCAGCATCTCGCGCACAAATACGACGTGCCGGTGCTGGCGGTGCACGCGCCGTGCCTGCTGATCTCGCAACGGGTGTGGGGGTCGGACCCGATCGCGAAACTCACCCGCAGCGTGCACACCGCCGAGGCGCTGGGCGCGGCCACCGTGGTGGTGCACCCGCCCTTCCGCTGGCAGCGCCGCTACGCCGACGGCTTCGCGAAACAGGTTGCCGAACTGGAGGATTCGAGCCCGGTCGCGGTGGCCGTGGAGAACATGTTCCCGATGCGCGCCGACACCCTGTTCCGCGGCAGCTCGATCGAGCGGCTGCAGCGCCGCGGCGGCCCCGGCCCCTCCATCACCACCTTCAGCCCCTCCTTCGACCCCACCGACGTCGGTTTCCGGCACTACACCCTCGACACCTCCCACACCGCCACCGCGGGCGTGGATCCGCGCATCCTGGCGGGCCGCATGGGCGCCGGCCTCACCCACCTGCACCTGGCCGACGGCCGCGGCGCCGCCACCGACGAGCACCTGATCCCGGGCGAGGGCACCCAGCCGGTGGCCGAACTCTGCGACATGCTGGTGCACAACGGTTTCGACGGCCAGGCCGTCATCGAGGTGAACACCCAGATGGCCCGCACCACCATGGACCGGGCCGCCATGCTCAACCGGGCGCTCACCTTCGCCCGCACCCACCTCAACCCCTTCACCCCCGCCCCCACCCCCGAGCCGACCGTCGCCCACCGCGGCTGAGAGCCTCGGCGAGGGTTGCGTGATTCATCCCACCGCTGGGCCGGAATGACCAGACGGTCCGTTTACGCTGTACAAACCGCGACAGTGGAAGGACAGCGGATGACAACGGAGTTGACCGTCGATCTCGAATCGGCGAGCGAACTGGCGAACGCGCCGTTCAGTCGCGTCTGCGCGCTGACCGAGGTCGAGACGGAGACTCCCGGGCTCGGCCGCTACGCGGGCCTGATCGAACCCACCTGGACCATCGGCGACAAACTGCACGGCGGCACCATGGTCGCCGGCAGCGCGGCCGCCGCCACCGAATGGCTGCGCCGCACCGCGCCCGCGCAGGCCGCCATGTTCCCCATCTCGGCCAGCACCGACTTCCTCGGCGCGCCCGTCCCCGGCGAGGTCGAGTACGAGGTCCGCACCCGCAAGCTGGGCCGCCAGATCGCCCTCATCGACGCCGGCCTGATCCAGGACGGCCGCACCCTGGTGCACACCGCCTTCACCTTCGGCCACCTCGACGACGCCGTCCCGCAGTACGCCGCCGACCACGCCGGCGACATGCCCGCGGAACCGCCCGCCGACGCCCTCGCCTATGACGAGCGCAACCCCATGGGCAAGATCGTCCATGTCGCCCAGGGCTCCTCGGTCGCCATCGACCCGGCCTGGGCCCGCTTCCTCGCCGGCGAGAAATCCGAACCGCGCCTGCGTCTCTGGATCCGCCCCTTCGAGGGCGACGAGCAGGACCCCGACGTCGCCGCCTTCTTCGCCCTGATGGCCGCCGACATGAGCCCCCCGGTCCCCATGAACCTCGGCCACTTCGGCTGGGCCCCCACGGTTCAGCTCACCACCTACCTGCGCCGCCGCCCGGCCCCCGGCTGGCTCCGCGTCATCGCCCACAGCCGCGAGGTCGGCAACCGCATGTTCGACGAGGACCAGCTCGTCATCGACTCGACGGGCGCCATCGTCGCCCAGAGTCGCCAACTGGCCCTCATTCCCCAACCCCGCTGACCCCGCCCGCCGCGCTCGGTGGCCTTCGGCCCCCGGCTGTGCGCTGAAGGCTCGGAGAGGCGGGACAGCTAGCCTTGACTTCCATGACGAGGATTGCGGTTATCGGTGGGGGTCGGATCGGGGAGGCGTTGATCGCCGGTCTGCTCGAGTCCGGGCGGGCGAACAAGGATCTGGTTGTCGTGGAGCCGGTGCCGGCGCGGGCCGAAATGCTGGCCGACCGGTTCGGGATTCGCGCCACCGACGACATCGCCGATGCCGCCAAGTCCGCGGACCTCATCGTGATCGCGGTGAAGCCGAACGATGTGGACGCCGTGGTCGCCGAACTGGGCAAGGCCGAACTGGGCGACGACCACGATCAGGTGCTGGTGTCGCTGGCCGCCGGCGTGCCGACCGCGCGCATGGAGTCCCGGCTGCCCGCCGGCTTCCCGGTCGTGCGGGTCATGTCGAACACGCCGATGCTGGTGGGCCAGGGCATGAGCGCCATCGCGCCCGGCCGCTACGCCCGCAAGGAGCAGCTGGTCCTGGTCACCGAGATGCTGGAGTCGGTGGGCAAGGTGGTGACGGTCGCCGAGTCGCAGATGGATGCCGTCACCGCGGTGTCCGGTTCGGGTCCGGCGTACTTCTTCCTGATCGTCGAGGCCATGATCGACGCCTCGGTGGGCCTGGGTCTGAGCCGCGATGTGGCCGCCCAGCTGGTGACGCAGACGATGCTCGGTTCGGCGGCCCTGCTCGAGGAGTCGGGGCAGTCTGCTCCGGAATTGCGTGCGGCCGTCACCTCGCCCGCGGGCACCACCGCGGCGGGCCTGCGGGCGCTGGAGCGGGGTGCGGTGCGCTCGGCTTTCCACGATGCATTGGACGCCGCAAAACGCCGTTCCGCCGAACTCGGCGCGATCGCGGACTAACGTTGAAGGTGCGGCGAGTGCGCTCCCCGCATTCCAATACTGCTCGGTTGCTAGTTTGCTGCCGAAGGCCGACTCGCCATAGCAAAGGCTGATTTCTCACACCCGTCGCAGCAATCCCACTGGTCCCGCTAAGCTTCAAGGAGCACGTGCGTGTCTGTTCCGCCGGTGGGGAAGCCGGCGGCGCGGACGTGCCGGAGGTCAGTGGCGCAATGATGTCTGGAAACAGCCAAGCGAGGTCCGGAAACAGCCCAATCAATGCAGGATCCGTCATCGGCGGCGGAACTCAGTTCCTCACCGTCGCCGAGGTCGCGAATCTGATGCGGGTATCCAAAATGACGGTGTACCGGTTGGTGCATTCGGGAGAGCTGCCCGCGGTGCGGGTGGGGCGTTCCTTCCGGGTACACGCCAAGGCGGTGCACGACTATCTGGAGACGTCCTACTTCGACGCGGGGTAGTACACCCGGATAACCGATCGGCCACCCGTTTCGTTCGCCGGAGAGTGGCCCGGTAGCATGGACCGGCATCCTGTACGTGCCGGTGGTGCCGCCGGGTCCATTCGGCCCGTATCGGGTAGGGACTGTGCAGGGTCAGACAGTGTGCACCCCGCGGAAGCGGGGATGACCCGAGAGAACGCGAGGAACAACCCTATGGGTTCTGTGATCAAGAAGCGCCGCAAGCGCATGTCGAAGAAGAAGCACCGCAAGCTGCTTCGCCGCACGCGTGTTCAGCGGCGCAAACTCGGCAAGTAAGCCGCTGCGTCGTAGCTGGAAGCCCGTCACCTCAGGTGACGGGCTTTCGTTTTTCACAGGTGATTGAAGTCATCGTTAGATCCTGGTTAATACCCTTCGGATGGTCCCTACTCGCCGGTTACTCTGGGAGCGCGGGAATAACACAGCGGCGATATTCAAGACATGGGGGCTGCGAGTGGGATCCGGAGTGGCAGGGACTCGGGACGGGCAGGCGCCCAGGGTGGTGATGGTGACCGGTGCGAGCCGGTTCTTCGGCGGCAATGTGGTGGCCCGGCTGGCGGCCGACCCGGCTGTCGAACGCGTCATCGCCGTGGACGCCAAACAGCCCAGCCGGGAGCTGCTGCGCCGTATGGGCCGCGCCGAATTCGTGCGCGCCGATATTCGTAATCCGTTGATCCGCAAGGTTATCGACGGAAATCAGGTGGATACGGTGGTGCATCCCGCGGCACTGTCGCGCCCGCCCTCGGGCGGCGGCCGGGCCGCCATGAAGGACATGAACGTCCTGGGCGCCATGCAGTTGTTCGCGGTGTGCCGCAAGGCTTCCAGTGTGCGGCGGGTGGTGGTGCGGTCCTCCTCCGCCGTCTACGGGTGCAGTGCCAAGGACCCGGTGAAATTCACCGAGGAGATGAGCGCGCGCACACCGCCGCGCGGCTGGTTCGCCCGGGACATGATCGAGGTGGAGGGCTTCGTCCGCGGGCTGGCCCGGCGGCGGCCGGATATCTCGGCGGCCATTCTGCGCTTTCCACCGATCGTGGGGCCGCAACTGGCCAAACGCGGTGTGCAGTACTTCCGTTCGCCGATCACCCCGACCATCCTCGGGCGTGATCCGCGCATGCAGCTGCTGCACGAGGAGGACGGCATCGCCGCCCTCGTCCACGGGGCCATGACGGCTCCGGGCGGGACCTTCAATGTGGCCGGTGACGGCGCGATGGCGCTGTCGCAGGCGATCCGCCGGGCCGGGCGGGTCGAATTGCCGGTTCCGTACGCGGTTTTCCGCACCGTCGGGCGGACCGTGATGGGCCCGGTCATGCGGGAGTTCACCGCGGAGCAGATCGACTACTTCCATTTCGGGTGTGGTCTCGACACCACCCGGATGCGCACCGAACTGGGCTTCCAGCCGCGCTGGACCACGGTGCAGGCGTTCGACGACTTCATAGGGGGCGCAGCGTTGCGGCCCGTGATCGATCCCACGTGGATCGACGCCGCAGAAAACAAACTTCTCGGCCTGCTCGGGGCCGGGACGGGAGCACACCAATGAGTGATGTAGCGAAGGTGATTCGACTTCACGACGTGGATTTCGAGACGCGGCACAGCCGGCCGTCCCGGGCGTGGCCGGTGGGGGAACCGGCACTCACCCCGGTAACCTCGCTGACCGATCGGCTCGCCGACGCCGAAGCGCGCCAGCCCAAGTCGCTGGGCGACCTGATCCGGGGGACCGTCGCGGACGGGGTCCGCTTCACCGCCGACTTCGCGCGCCGCCGCCTGACCGGCGATTACCACGTCGACGAATTCGGTTTGGACGAGCACCTTCTCGAATCGGTGATCCTCCCGATGCTGCGCCCGCTGTCGGACCTGTGGTTCCGGGTCGAGGTGTCGGGCATCGAGAACATTCCGGAGGTGGGCGGGGCGCTCATCGTGGCCAATCACGCGGGCACGGTGCCGCTGGACGGGCTGATGCTGCAGCTGGCCGTGCACGACCGGCACCCCAAGCAGCGGGCGCTGCGCATCCTGGCCGCGGATCTGATCTTCGAGACGCCGATCGTCGGCGGGCTGGCCCGCAAGGCCGGGCACACCCTGGCCTGCCCGGCGGACGCCGAAAGGCTGTTGCGCGCGGGCGAAGTCGCGGGCGTGTTCCCCGAGGGCTACAAGGGCATCGGCAAGCCGTATTCGGACCGGTACAAGCTGCAGCGTTTCGGCCGTGGCGGTTTCGTGTCGGCGGCGGTGCGCACCGGCGTGCCGATCATTCCGTGCTCCATTGTCGGTTCGGAGGAGATCTATCCGAAACTGGCCGATCTGAAGCCGCTGGCCCGCCTGCTCGGTATCCCGTATTTCCCGGTGACGCCGCTGTTTCCGCATCTGGGTCCGCTCGGTGCCATTCCCTTCCCGTCGAAGTGGTACATCGAATTCGGCGAACCGATTTCGACCGCCGGATACGAACCGGCGGATGCGGATGATCCGATGACGATGTTCGAAGTCACCGATCAGGTCCGCGAAACCATTCAGGGGACGCTGTACAAGAATCTGATCAAACGCCGGAACCCGTTCACCGGCTAGGTTTCTCGCACATATTTGCGACCGGCCCGCTCCGAAATGGAGCGGGCCGGTCGTGTTATGTGCTGGGGAAACTGCTCGAGCTAGCTCGCTTTGGCTTCCCGCTTACGCGAGAGCACGGCCGCCGCCGCGCCGCCCGCCGCGCCGAGTGCGAGGGCGGTGGGCACACCGACTTTCGCGGCCTTGCGGCCGGTGCGGAAATCACGGATCTCCCAGCCGCGGTTCTTGGCGACCTCGCGCAGGTCCGCGTCCGGGTTGATGGCCACGGCGGTGCCGACCAGCGAGAGCATCGGCACGTCGTTGTGGCTGTCGCTGTAGGCGGTGCAGCGCTTGAGGTTCAGGCCCTCGCGAATGGCCAGGGTGCGCACCGCGTGCGCCTTGCCCAGCCCGTGCAGGATGTCGCCGACCAGGCGGCCGGTGAACACGCCGTCCTCGCTCTCGGCGACCGTGCCCAGCGCGCCGGTCAGGCCCAGCCGCTTGGCGATGACCTGCGCCAGCTCCACCGGCGTGGCGGTGACCAGCCACACCTGCTGGCCCGCGTCGAGATGCATCTGGGCCAGCGCCCGGGTGCCCGGCCAGATCTTGTCGGCGATGATCTCGTCGTAGATCTCCTCGCCGAGCGCGGCGAGTTCGGCGGTCGGGCGGCCGGCGATGAAGGAGAGCGCCTTCTCCTTGCCGGAGGCCATATCCGAGTGGCTCTCCTTGCCGGTGACCCGGAATTTGACCTGCTTCCAGGCCATATCGACCAGGTCGGAGGTCTTGAAGTACTTGCGCGCGGCCAGGCCGCGGGCGAAGTGCACGATGGACGCGCCCTGCACCATGGTGTTGTCGACATCGAAGAAGGCGGCGGCGGTGAGGTCACGGGGGACCGCGAGGGGCGGCGTGCCGTCGTCCCGCAGCGCGAGTTCGGCGTCGTGCAGGGCGATGGCGGCGTCGGCGCTGGCCTCGCCGGCCAGGTTGGCGCGGACCTCTTCCTCGCTGGGACCGAACGGACTGCGAGTGATGCGGGTGAACTGATCCTGCAGGTCCTGCAGGCCCTGACCCCAGCGCGCCGGGAATTCACCGAAGCGGCCCGCGATGAAGCCCGTCCCCTGCTCTTTCGAACGTTCCGGCACCAGTACCTCCGCCTGTTAGCGCGAACAAGTCCACAGTAACGCCCGGGGGTGGCCGCAACGTAGACGGCGAACGACTTATCGGAGAGTTGTTAGATGGTGGCTATGAGCGATTCGACACATGCTGTGACTCTGTTGACCCGCAGCGGCTGCGGCCTGTGCCACACGGCACTGGAACAATTGCGGCCGATCTGCGCCGAGTTCGGCATCGAGGTCGCGACCGTGGACGTGGACGCGGCCGCCGCCACCGATCCGGGCCTGCGCGCCGAATACGGCGACCGGCTGCCGGTCGTGCTACTGGATGGGCGCGAGCACAGCTATTTCGACGTGGACGAGCCGCGACTGCGTGCCGACCTCGCGAAATAAGGCGTAATAGGGGCTTTTCGGGGGTTCGTGACGGCGGGCCTCCTCGGCCCCTTCCCGCCGGTGTGTTGCGTAGCGGGTTCGCGCTGATGAGGGTTGAATGAAGCCGGGGCCGGAGCCTGTCGCAAAGTGACTGAATTCACCGACTTTGTGCAGGGCTTCACAAGCGGTTACGGTGGTGGCACGCGACCCGCCTTCTCGGGCAGCGGAAGCGACCCCCTGAACCTGACTCGACCTCGCCTGCAAGGACCGCGACGGTCTCCCGGCGTCGGGTCGACAAAAGAACCCGGACACTCACCCCCGGCCGGACGAGGAGCGCAAGCGACGTGACAGAGCAGCACGAGACGCCGCCGACTGGCGTCTCCAAGGCTCTGCAGAAGGACATCCCGCAGGCCACGGTGGCCCGGCTGGCCACCTATCTCCGCGTGCTCGCCGTACTCGCCGACGACGGTGTAGCCATCGTATCGAGTGAGGAACTGGCTGTCGCGGCGGGTGTCGGTTCGGCGAAGTTGCGCAAGGATCTTTCCTTCTTGGGGCCCAATGGTGTTCGCGGCGTGGGCTATGACGTGATCAAGCTGCGCGACCGCATCGAGGATGTGCTCGGCCTGTCCGAGGGGCACCGGGTGGTGCTGGTCGGAGCCGGTCATCTGGGCCGCGCGCTGGTCGGCTACGGCGGTTTCCGCCGCCGCGGGTTCGCCATGGTCGGGCTGTTCGACAACGATCCGGCGGTGATCGGCACGACGGTGTGCGGACTGGTCGTTCGCGATGTCGCCGAATTGGCCGATGCCGTGGACACTCTGGAGCCCACCATCGCCGTCATCGCGGTGCCGGACGCGGCCGCGCAGAACGTCTGCGATCTGCTGGTCGAGGCCGGCATGCAGTGCATTCTGAGCTTCTCCGCCCTGGCGCTCGAGGCCCCCGCCACCGTCGAGGTGCGGCGCGTCGATCTCGCGGTGGAGATGCAATTGCTGTCGTTCGAGCGGGCCCGCAGCGCGGAATCGGCCGCAGAGGAAGCGATGAGCGCGGCCGCCGGGAGCCTGATGCCCCGGGTACCGATGACAACCAGCAAGGGAGCGGTGGTCCAGCCATGAGTGTGCTTCTCGTCGGGATCTCGCATCGCAGCGCACCGGTGTCGGTGCTCGAGAAGATCGCCATCACGGAGACCGACCGGCCCAAGCTGACCGACAAGATGCTGGCCTCCAGCCACGTCTCCGAGGCGATGATCGTCTCCACCTGCAACCGCATCGAGGTCTACGCGGTCGTCGACGCCTTCCACCCGGCGCTGGGCGAGATCGGCGAATTGCTCACCAAGCATTCGGGTCTGCCGCTGCCGGAGCTCACCAAGCACGCGTACGTGCGCTACGCGGAGGCCGCGGCCGAGCACCTGTTCGCGGTGGCCTCGGGCCTGGACTCCATGGTGGTCGGCGAGCAGCAGGTGCTGAGCCAGATCCGCGCCGCCTACGCCGCCTCCGACGCGCAGCAGGCCGCCGGGCGCACCCTGCACGAGCTGGCCCAGCACGCGCTGCGGGTGGGCAAGCGGGTGCACTCCGAGACCGGGATCGACCGCGCGGGCGCGTCGGTGGTGTCGGTGGCGCTGGATCGCGCGCGCCTGGTGCTGGGTCCGCTGGCGGGCCGCACCGCGCTGGTGCTGGGCGCGGGCGCCATGGGCGGGCTCGCGGTGGCGCAGCTGGCGCGCGGCGGTGCGGCGAAGATCCTGGTGGTGAACCGGACGCTGGAAAAGGCGCAGCGCCTGGCCAATACGGCCACCACCATGCACGGCGTGCCGGCCGAGGCCATCGAAATGGACCGGCTGGCCGAGGCGATGGCCGCCGCCGATGTGGTGGTCACCTGTACCGGCGCGGTCGGCACCGTGGTGACGCTGGCGGACGTGCATCGCGCGCTGGCCGCCAACACCGGCTCGGAGGAGCTGGTCATCTGCGATCTGGGCCTGCCCCGCGATGTGGACCACGCGGTGGCCGGGCTGCCAGGTGTGACCGTCATCGACATGGAGACGCTGCAGCGCGATCCGTCGGCCGGCGCGGCCGCCGACGACACCGCCGCCGCGCGCACCATCGTCGCCGACGAACTCGCGAAATACCTTGCCGGACAGCGCATGGCCGAGGTCACCCCGACCGTGGCCGCGCTGCGCCAGATGGCCGCCGACGTGGTCGAGGCCGAGCTGCTCCGGCTGGATTCCCGACTACCGGGACTCGAATCCACCGAACGCGACGAGGTGGCCCGTACCGTGCGGCGGGTGGTCGACAAGCTGCTGCACGCGCCGACGGTGCGGGTCAAACAGCTGGCGTCCACGCCCGGCGGCGACAGCTACGCCGAGGCGCTGCGCGAGCTTTTCGAACTGAAACCCGGTGCGGCACAAGCGGTTGCCGCGCCGATGGAGATCTCCGCCCTGCAGGGCGAACTGGCCGACGATTTCACCGCCGCTCACCCGGGCGACGAACAGGGGCACACCGCATGACCGGAGCAATGGTGCACGAGAACGAGACAACCGTCCCCTCCACGGAGCGGATCGTTGGCCGCGGGACCGTCGAGGCGCCCTGGCGCATCGGTACCCGCGGCAGTCTGCTGGCCCTGACCCAGGCCGGGCATGTGCGCGACGCCCTGATCGCCAACGGTCAGCAGGCCGAGCTGGTCATCGTGAAGACCGCCGGTGACCAGAACGCCACCGATCCGGTGCAGAAGATCGGGGTGGGTGTCTTCACCGCCGCGCTGCGCGAGGAATTGGCCGCGGGCACGGTCGACATCGCGGTGCACTCCTACAAGGACCTGCCGACCGCGCAGGATCCGCGCTTCGACATCGCGGCCATCCCGGCCCGCCAGGATCCGCGCGACGCGCTGGTGGCGCGCGACGGTCTGGTGCTCGGCGAGCTGCCCGCGGGCGCGAAGGTCGGCACCTCCGCGCCGCGCCGGTCCGCGCAGTTGAAGGCGCTGGGCCTCGGTATCGAGATCGTGCCGTTGCGCGGCAATCTCGACACCCGCATCTCCAAAGTTACTTCCGGTGAATTGGATGCCGTCGTGGTGGCGCGGGCCGGGCTGGCCCGCATCGACCGCCTCGACGCCGTCACCGAATCGCTCGAACCGGTGCAGATGCTGCCGGCCCCGGCGCAGGGCGCGCTGGCGGTCGAATGCCGCAGCGCCGATACCGAACTCGTGACCATCCTGTCGGCTCTCGACGATCTCGGCACCCGTGCCGCGATCACCGCGGAGCGGGCATTGCTGGCCGAACTGGAGGCCGGCTGTACCGCACCGATCGGTGCGCTGGCCGAGGTCGTCGAGTCGCTCGACGACGACGGCCGGGTGGTGGAGGAGTTGTCGCTGCGCGCCTGCGCGGCGGCGATCGACGGCTCGGACGTCATCCGGGCTTCAGTGGTCGGCTCGGTCGCGGATGCCGCGGACCTGGGTCGCGCACTGGCGCGCGAGCTCTTGGAGCTGGGGGCGCGCGACCTGCTCAGCGTCACAGAGGAGCCCGCTGAGCTCACCGACAGCAGCAATCCCAGCCCAATGGAGAACAGCCGATGAGCCGAGTGACGAAGAAGAATCCCGGTCGGATCCTTTTCGTGGGGTCCGGGCCTGGTGACCCGGCGCTGCTCACCGTGCGGGCCCGCGAGGTGCTCGGCCGGGCGACGCTGGCGTTCACCGATCCCGATGTCGACAAGGGCGTGCTCGCCCTGATCGGCACCGCGGTCGAGGAGAACCCCGACGGGACCCGTCCCGTCGACGTGCGTCCCGCGCTCGGTGACGCCGCCGAGGTGGCCAAGACGCTGATCGCCGAGGCGCGCAATGGCTCCGACGTGGTGCGCCTGGTCTCCGGCGACCCGATGACCACCGATTCGGTCATCCAGGAGATCAACGCCGTCACCCGCTCGCACCTGAACTTCGAGGTGCTGCCGGGTCTTTCGGCCGGTACCACCGTCCCCGCCTACGCGGGCATCGAAATCGGTTCCAGCCACACCGAGGTGGATGTGCGCGGCGAGGTGGACTGGGCGGCCGTGGCGGCCGCGCCGGGCCCGCTGGTGCTGCACGCCACCTCCGGGCACCTGGCCGAGACCGCGTCGGCGCTGGTCGAGCACGGCATGGCGCCGCAGACCCCGGTCGCGGTGACCGTGCGCGGCACCACCCGGCAGCAGCGCACCATCGACGCCACGCTGGCGACGCTGAACAATGCCGCCTCCGAACTGGTCGGCCCGCTGGTGGTCACGGTCGGCAAGGCGGTGGAGAAGCGCGCCAAGACCTCCTGGTGGGAGTCGCGGGCCCTGTACGGCTGGACCGTGCTGGTGCCGCGCACCAAGGAGCAGGCCGGTGAGATGAGCGAGAAGCTCGTCATGCACGGGGCCATCCCGATGGAGGTGCCGACCATCGCGGTCGAGCCGCCGCGCAGTCCGGCGCAGATGGAGCGCGCGGTCAAGGGTCTGGTCGACGGCCGCTACCAGTGGGTGGTGTTCACCTCCACCAACGCGGTGCGCGCGGTGTGGGAGAAGTTCGGCGAATTCGGCCTGGACGCCCGCGCTTTCAGCGGCGTGAAGATCGCCTGCGTCGGTGAGGCCACCGCGGAGAAGGTGCGCTCCTTCGGCATCAACCCGGAACTGGTACCCAGCGGCGAGCAGTCCTCCGAGGGCCTGCTGGCCGACTTCCCGCCCTACGACGACGTTTTCGACCCGGTCAACCGGGTGCTGCTGCCGCGCGCGGACATCGCCACCGAGACCCTCGCCGAGGGCCTGCGCGACCGCGGCTGGGAGATCGACGACGTCACCGCCTACCGCACCGTGCGGGCGTCGCCGCCGCCCGCGGAGACCCGCGAGATGATCAAGACCGGCGGTTTCGACGCGGTGCTGTTCACCTCGTCCTCCACCGTCCGGAACCTGGTCGGCATCGCCGGCAAGCCGCACGCCCGCACCATCGTGGCCTGCATCGGCCCCAAGACGGCCGAGACCGCAATCGAATTCGGCCTGCGCGTGGACGTGCAGCCCGAGATCGCCCAGGTCGGCCCGCTCGTCGAGGCGCTCGCCGAGCACGCCGCCCACCTGCGCGCCGAGGGCCTGCTGCCCCCGCCCCGCAAGAAGAGCCGCCGCAGCCGCTAGCGCTCGCGGCCGGGCCCGGCGGTATCGCCGTGTTCGCCGGCCGGTACCGGGCCCCGCATCCAATGATGCGGGGCCCGTGGCATTTCGCGTTCGCTGGACGGATGCCCATGAAATTGCTGGCGTTTCATTTCGACCCGAAATGCATACGCTGCGTTCAGCATTCGAACTTCGAAAGGTGAACGTCCATGAAGCGCACGGCAGTCGGCCTGATCGCGATGTCCGGGATTGCCCTCGCGGTGCTGTCCCCGGGCGCGGCGTCGGCGGCGCCCGTACCGCTGGAGCAGGCTCCGGCCGCGGTCCAGACCACCGCGGTCGCACCGATCGATGCCACCAGCTCCGGTAGCGCGGCCGTGAACACGCTGCAATTCCTGCTGAAGTGCCTGACCAGCGGCTCGGGTACCCCAGGCACCACCGGCACCGGCTGCCTGGTCTCCTAGCGGCCGTCGTGCACGGCGGAGGTTCTCCGAAGTCTCTTGCGCGGCCTCGGAGAGCCTCCACCGTTGTCAGCGTTGCGCTGCCATCAGGCGGCGGACCATGCGGCAGGTGGCGTCCGAGGGCCGGTGCACGCCGATGACTTCCGCTGTGTGGCGGATGTTTTCATTGGTGGCCTGATCCGGGCTGAAGGATCCGGAATCCAGTAGCGCGATGGCCAGCCGCATGGCCTTCAACCTGCGATTGTGCGAGATGTACCACGACCGCGGCCGTCCCGCGGGCAGCGGCTGTTTGGACAGCGGCCGCCACGCGTGATCGATCACGTCCCCCTTCTTCGGCACTTCGTCGGCCCTGTTCACCTTGTCGGACATGCTGGTAACAGCTGCGAGCACGACCATTCCTCCCGTCGCGATCCGGATTCGCACCCCGTATCGGCGGCGCGGCTCCTTCGAACACATCTTCGATTCTACTCGTGCGCACCGACAAAATCGGCTGCTCCCAATGACTTTGGCGATGCGACCCGATGACCGTGACGGTGTGGCGCGGCCCGGCCGCGGAGGCGCGCGCATTCAGGTCCAGGGGCGGGCATATCATGCGAACATGACCGGAATGGACCGCCCTCGGCGGTTGCGCCGCACTCCCGCCATGCGTCGGCTCGTCGCCGAGACCAGCCTGGAGCCGCGGCATCTGATTCTGCCCATGTTCGTCGCCGACGGGATCGGCGAACCGCACGAGATCTCCTCCATGCCAGGCGTTTTCCAGCACTCGATGGACTCGCTGCGCAAGGCGGCCGTGGAGGCGGTGGCCGCCGGCGTGGGCGGGCTCATGCTGTTCGGCGTGCCCAAGCCGGAGGACAAGGACGCGCAGGGGAGCGCGGCCAGCGATCCGGACGGAATCCTGAACCGCGGCCTGCGCGCACTGGTGCACGAGGTCGGCGGATCGACCGTGATCATGGCCGACACCTGCCTCGACGAGTTCACCGACCACGGCCACTGCGGCGTGCTCGACGACAGCGGCGCGGTCGACAACGACACCACGCTGATCCGCTACGTGGAAATGGCGTTGGCGCAGGCCGAAACCGGCGCGGACCTGCTCGGCACCAGCGGCATGATGGATGGCCAGGTGGCCGCCATCCGTGCGGGCCTGGACGACGCCGGGTACTCCGACACCGGCATCCTCGCCTACGCGGCCAAGTACGCCTCGGCCTTCTACGGTCCCTTCCGGGAGGCCGTCGGCTCCTCGCTGCAGGGGGATCGGCGCACCTATCAGCAGGATGCGGCGAACCGCCGCGAGGCAATACGTGAGCTGGAGCTGGATCTGCTCGAGGGCGCGGACATCGTCATGGTGAAGCCCGCCATGTCGTATCTGGACATTCTGCGCGAGGTCGCCGACCGCTCCACGGTGCCGGTGGCGGCCTATCAGATCTCCGGCGAGTACGCCATGATCACCGCGGCCGCCCAGCACGGCTGGATCGATCGCAAGGGCGCGGTGCTGGAGTCGCTGCTCAGCATCCGGCGCGCGGGCGCGGACATGGTGCTGACCTACTGGGCCACCGAGGCCGCGCACTGGCTGTCGTGAGCGTGACCGAGTAGTTCCGATCGTGAATCCGATGGTCCCGCCGGGTATTTCGCGCCCGGCTCCGGAAGACGTGCGCACCGCCTGCCAACTCTGGTACGCCACATTCGCTGTCGGGCTGGTGCAGTTGATCGCCTCGCTGGTGACGCAGTTCGGGCAGCGGCAGGATCTGGCGCAGCAGATGTTCGACCAGGTCAAGGAGCAGCAGCCGACCGTGACGCTGGCACAGGTGCAGGCCTGGATGGCGATCGTGTTCGTCCTGGTCGGCGTGTTCTGGCTGGTGCTCACCGGCGCCGGAGTGGCGGTGGTGTACCAGCTGGGACGCGGAAAGGCCTGGGCGCGAGCGCTTCTCACCGGGTTCGGCGTCTTCCTGGTGCTCGGCGCGGCGGGCACGCTGTTCGGCATCGGGGCGAAGGAGGGTGCGGCCGCGCTGGTCGCCGGCGGGGCCGGAATCGTGGGGGCGGTGCTGGCGGGCGGAGCCGTATTCCTGTGCTATCGAAGCGAATCCGAGGCCTTCTTCCGTCCCGGACCGCAGTAGGTACGCCTGAGTTTGTGACAAGCGTACTAGCGGGTATGGTGAGGGCAGTCACAGAGAATTCGGGAACCGGATGCCGGTCGTCATACGTTGTGTTATGGCGCGTTCGGCTCCGGGAAGGCGGAGGCAACGATGCGAGTGGTGATCCAGCAGCCGCACAGCCTGCGGCGCGATGTGCTGGTGCTGAGTCTGCTGTTTCTGTTCGGGCTGCTCACCCTCGCCGTGCTGTTGATTCCGGGCCTGGCCCGCTGAGCGAATCCACGATCTTTACGCTCGACCTATGAGTGAGGCCATCAACACCCCCGGGGCCGTGCTGTTCTCCGAGCCCGGTGCGCGCTGGCGGACCATCGCCTACGGACCCGCGCTGTGCGCGATCATTCTGGTCATCGAGCTGATTCGGGGCGGCGCCGTCCACTGGTTCGGGCTGGTCTTCTGCGCGGTGCTGCTGGCCGGATTCGTGTGGTTGCAGGTGGTGGCGGGCAAGCGGCACATCAGTGTCGAGCTGACGCCGGCGCAACTGCGCGAGGGCACGGAAGTGGTGCCGCTGCGCGACATCGCCGAGGTGCTGGCGGAGGAGGACGAGGAGTCCTGGGAGTATGAGGACTGGCAGTCGGCGCGGGCGCTGGGTGAGCTGACCGGAGTACCGCGGCGGCGCAAGGGAATCGGGCTGAAGCTGACCGACGGGCGGCTGGTGCAGGCGTGGGCGCGGGATCATGTCACGCTGCGTGCCGAGCTGACAGCCGCGCTGGGGCGGGCACGCGGTACCGATAGCGACCCCGGCACCGATGACGAGCCTGGCACCGATGACGAGAGCGGGTCGGACGACGAGCGGAAGGAAGCGCTGTGATGCGATGGCTGACCGTGTTCGCCGAGTTCGTGCTGGTGCCGGTGCTGGTGGTGGCGGCGGTGTGGTGCTGGCACAACGGGATTCGGACCACTGCCTTCAAACCGCAGGGTGAGGTGCCCGCGTTCACCGCGACGCGGTACATCGGGCCCTGGCTGGCGGGGTGCGCGGTGCTGGCCATCATGTCGGGGCTGGCGCTGATCGACGTGGTGGCGCGGGCAGTTCGGCTCGCGCGCTGAGCTTTTCGCGACATACCACGCGGGGGGTGCGAAGTCCGGATTCGCCTTGGAGGCGTCCGGGCGGTCGCGGAGAATCATGGGCATGAAGCGCACAGATCTCGTGAAACGCATCGCCACCGCGGTGCTGGCCACGGGGGTCGTCGGCGTCGCGGCGGTGGCCCCGGCCGCCGCCGCTCCGGTCGATGCCGTCCCGGATCATCGGACACACCCGGTCGAGCTGTCCTGGCAAGACCTACTACCGCCCCAGCTGAATTGCCTGCTGTCCACCGGATGGGCGGCGTTCTGCCTGGAGATTCCACTCCCGTAACGGGTTGCGGCGGCGTGACCGCAGACCGCGCCGCCGTCTCCGCTGCGGAAAAAGGTGTCAGCCCCGCTTGCGCGAGGGCCGGCTGCCGCTGACGCGAAGGCCTCAGCCCCAGTTCTGGTAAATATCCAGCACCCGCCCGCTCCGGCTGCCCGGCAGATCGAGGAAGATCGCGACGCTGCCGTCGGGATGATCGGCGGCCTCCGCGATCACCTGCCGGAGCGAGGCGTGCACGCCACCCTTGTCGTCCTTGTAGATGGTGGTGTCGGGCCGCAGGCCCGCCCCCATCCGGTTCAGCGGCACGACCATGCTGATCACCGCGGGTACGGGACCATCGGCCAGCACGGCGGTCTCACCGTGGGACAGCGTCACCCCCACCCGTCCCTGATCGATCTGCACCACCGGCTCCGCCGCTGCCGCGACTCCGGCCCCGGCGGCGAGCCCGGCCGTCACCGCGACGATCCCAACCCCGATTCGAACGACCCGCATACGTCCCGCCCTCTCTCCCACGTCGTCTCCTGTGCCGAGACATTACGCATCAGCAAACGTGTAGCGAATAACGTTGTGCGAAACTGGACTCCGGCGTGTTGCCCCACCGTCCCAGTGAGCCCACATCGGAGTCCGCGCACTGCAATTCGGAGTCCTGCGGCTGCGGGGCTGAAAGGGACCCGCGGGTATGCGGTGCCCGCAGCTCGCGGTTGAACCGCCATCGGTATTCGCGGGCCTGGTAGCGGTTGACGGTCGCGCCGCATCCCGCGGACCCGGCACCAGGCCGTTCGCCATCGTCGCGGTCGGGCCGCCCGATGGTTCGGCCGATGCCGCGGGGAGTTCGGGAGAGGCGGTATCGGCAGCGAGGGCTCGGGCGCCGGGGTGGGCGGCCGGGCCGCCTTCGGGATGCGGTGTTCGTATCGGGGTGCGAGGATGGCGGGTTGGCTGTGGGAAGGGCCACTCGACTACACCCTGTCGTCGACGGGGACGGGGGCGGCTGAGAGACTGGGTGCCGTGAGTTCTTCTCCGCGTGTGAGCCAGGTGTCGGTCCCGGTCTCAGCCCAACTTTTCGAACGCGCCGCGGCGGTCATCCCGGGTGGCGTGAATTCGCCCGTGCGTGCGTTCAACTCCGTGGGCGGCACGCCGCGGTTCATCGCCTCCGCGCGCGGTTGCACGCTGACCGACGCCGACGGCAACGACTACGTGGACCTGGTGTGTTCGTGGGGCCCGATGATTCTCGGGCACGCGCACCCGGCGGTGGTCGAGGCGGTGCAGCGGGCGGCCACGGGCGGGCTGTCCTTCGGCGCGCCGACCGAGGCGGAAATCGAGCTCGCCGAGGCCATCGCGGGCCGGGTCGCTCCGGTGGATCGGGTGCGGCTGGTGAACTCCGGCACCGAGGCCACCATGAGCGCGGTCCGGCTGGCGCGTGGTTTCACCGGGCGCGGCAAGATCATCAAGTTCAGCGGCTGCTACCACGGGCATGTCGACGCACTGCTGGCCGACGCCGGATCGGGCGTGGCCACGCTGGGCCTGCCGACCTCGCCGGGCGTCACCGGTGCGCAGGCGGCCGACACCCTCGTGCTGCCCTACAACGATCTCGATGCGGTGGCCGCCGCGTTCGCCGCCTACCCGGGTGAGATCGCGTGCGTCATCACCGAGGCCGCGGCGGGCAATATGGGCGCGGTCGCGCCGGTGGCCGGATTCAACGAGGGGCTGCGCCGGCTCACCACCGAGCACGGCGCGCTGCTCATCATGGACGAGGTCATGACCGGTTTCCGGGTGAGTCACTCGGGCTGGTTCGGCATCGACGGCGTGGCCGGTGACCTCTACACCTTCGGCAAGGTGATGAGCGGGGGCCTGCCGGCCGCGGCGTTCGGCGGGCGCGCCGACATCATGAATCACCTGGCGCCGCTGGGTCCGGTCTATCAGGCGGGCACCCTCTCGGGTAACCCGGTCGCGGTGGCCGCGGGCCTGGCCACGCTGCGCGCCGCGGACGAGCAGGTGTACGCGACGCTGAACAAGAACGCGGAGCGGCTGGGTGCGCTCATGACCGAGGCGCTGACCGCCGAGGGCGTCCCGCACCGGGTGCAATTCGCGGGCAATATGGTGAGCGTGTTCTTCGCCGAGAACCCGGTCACCGACTACGCCGCCGCCAAGGCGAGCGAAACCTGGCGTTTCCCAGCCTTCTTCCACGCGCTGCTGGATGCCGGTGTGTACGCGCCGCCGAGCGCCTTCGAAGCCTGGTTCGTCTCGGCCGCCCTCGACGAAGACGCGTTCGACCGCATCGCCGCCGCCCTCCCCGCCGCCGCGCGCGCCGCGGCGGCCGCCACCCCCGAAGGATCCGCCGCGTGAGCTCCGCCCACCCCGACTCCGGCCTACCCGCACCCACCCAGCACGAGGTTCCCCTCTCCGCCGCCGAGGCCACCCGCCTCCTGGACTCCATCCGTCAGGCCGAAGAGGAACTGGCCGAAACCGGCGAGCACATCGCCGTCTCCCCGGCCGAACCCGTTTCCACCCCAACGGAATCCGATAATTCCGGCGCAGTGGCCGATGAGCTCGGCGAGGCTGCGGCGTCCGCGGCCGGGGAGTTCGCTACCGCCGCCGGGTCCGAAACGGATCCGGATGACTCCGATGCGGGTGAATCCGCTGTTCCGCTTGCGTCGTTCTCGTCCGAGATCGTGGTCGAGATCGACCCCGATGCGGGTGAATCGGGCACGGAATTCGCGGCCCCGGGCGATTCGGATGCGGCTGCCGACGGCGCCGACGTGGCCCCCGGCACCACGGGCGGGTTGATCCTGCCGGGTGACGTAGCGAGCGATCTCGAGACGATCGTGCATGTCATGCGGCACGGCGAGGTCCACAATCCCAAGGGCATCCTGTACGGCCGGTTGCCCGGGTTCCAGCTGTCGGTGACGGGCCGGGCGCAGGCGCAGGCCGTGGCGCGGTCGCTGGCGGATCATGACATCGCGCTGGTGGTGGCGTCGCCGCTGCAGCGGGCGCAGGAGACCGCGGATCCCATTGCGGCGGGCCACGGTCTGGTGATCCGGACCGACGACAATCTGATCGAGGCCGGCAATACCTTCGAGGGGCTGCGGGTCTCGGCGGGGGACGGCGCGCTGCGCAAGCCCCGGCACTGGTGGAAGCTGCGCGACCCGTTCACGCCCTCTTGGGGTGAGCCGTATCTGCAGATCGCGCACCGCATGCTGGCCGCGGTGAACAAGGCGCGGGTGGAGGCCGCCGGCCGGGAGGCCGTGCTGGTCTCGCATCAGCTGCCGGTCTGGACGCTGCGCCGCTTCCTGCAGGGACAGCGGCTGTGGCACGACCCGCGGCACCGCCAGTGCTCGCTCGCCTCGCTGACTTCGCTCGTCTACCAGGGCGATACCTTGATCGACATCGTCTACTCGGAGCCGGCGGGCGCCTCGGATCCCAAGGTGACCGGGGCATGAGCGGGTCAGGCCCGGAGGAGGCAGCTTGCGTAACCACGCAGGGCCCCCGCTCATGCCGAAAGGGCACGGCATGAGCCGCGCCATCGCGTCCCGGCCCGCCCGCCGCCCGCTGCGCCGGGTCGCGGCGTTGCTGGCCGGTGCGAGTGTGGTGGCCGTGCTCGCCGGGTGTTCGACGGCGGGCAAGGACGCGGTGGCCCAGGGCGGCACCTTCGACTTCGTCTCCCCGGGCGGCAAGACCGAGATCTTCTACGATCCGCCGTCCTCGCGCGGCACCATCGGCAAGCTGTCCGGCCCGGATCTGCTGCACGACGGCAAGACCACGTCGGTGGACGATTTCCCCGGCAAGGTCGTGGTCGTCAATATCTGGGGCCAGTGGTGTGGCCCGTGCCGCGCGGAAGCGCCCGCGCTGGAACAGGTCTACCAGGCGAGCAAGGACAAGGGTGTCGCGTTCCTGGGCATCAATGTCCGCGACAACCAGAAGGACAAGGCCCAGGACTTCGTGACCGACAACAAGGTCGGTTACCCCTCCATCTACGACCCGTCCATGCGCAGCCTGCTCGCGCTCGGCGGCAAGTTCCCGACCAGCGTCATTCCCACCACCATCGTGCTGGACAAGCAGCACCGGGTGGCGGCGGTGTTCCTGCGCGCCCTGCTGGCCGAGGACCTGCAGCCGGTGGTGGACAAGCTCGCGCAGGAGCAGGCGTGAACCACGTGACCTACCTGGCGAGCGTGGGGGATTCGTTCCAGCAGACCGCCGCCACCGGACCGCTGCTGCTGGCGCTGGGCGCGTGCATGCTGGCCGGTCTGGTGTCGTTCGCCTCGCCGTGCGTGGTGCCCCTGGTGCCCGGCTACCTGTCGTACCTGGCCGGTGTGGTGGGCGCGGAGGCCCCGCCGGTGACGGTGGAATCGGCCAAGACCACCAGAACCGCCGTGGCGGGCCGCAATTCCGCGCGCCTGCGGGTGGCCGGCGCGGCGGGCCTGTTCGTGGCGGGCTTCACGGTGGTGTTCGTGCTGGCCTCGGCGACCGTGTTCGGCGCGATCCAGGTGCTGAACGTCAATCGTGATCTGCTGCAGCGCATCGGCGGCGTGGTGACCATCGTGATGGGCCTGGCGTTCATCGGTCTCATTCCGGCGCTGCAGCGCGACACCCGCATGGAGCCGCGCCGGCTCAGCGGCCTCATCGGGGCTCCGCTGCTGGGCGCGGTCTTCGCGCTCGGCTGGACACCGTGCCTGGGTCCGACGCTGTCGGGCGTGATGGCGGTGTCGGCGGGCACCGAGGGCGCCACCGCGGTCCGCGGCGTGGCCCTCATCGTGGCCTACTGCCTGGGCCTGGGCCTGCCCTTCGTGATCCTGGCCTTCGGCTCGGCGACCGCGCTGCGCGGCGTCGGCTGGTTGCGCCGTAATTCCCGCACCATTCAGGTGATGGGCGGTCTGCTGTTGGTGGCCGTCGGCATCGCCCTGGTGACCGGGGCGTGGGACCAGTTCGTCTCCTGGGTCCGCGACGCCTTCGTCTCGAATGTGACCCTGCCGATCTGACATGACTGCCACCATCGAAACCCCCAGCGCCCCCGTCCGTCCGCCGCGTCAGTCGCCGTTGCGGCGCGTACTCGGCGTCCTGCGCAATACCTGGCGCGGACTGACCAGCATGCGTACCGCGCTGATGCTGCTGTTCCTGCTGGCCCTGGCCGCCATCCCGGGCGCGCTGCTGCCGCAGCGCAGTTTGAACGCGGGCAAGGTCGACGACTACATCCGCAACCGGCCGACCCTGGGCCCATGGATGGACCGGCTGCAGCTGTTCGACGTGTTCTCCAGCTTCTGGTTCACGGCCGTCTATGTGCTGCTGTTCATTTCGCTGGTGGGCTGCATCCTGCCGCGCTGTGTGGACCACTACCGTGCGCTGCGGACGCCGCCGGTCAAGGCGCCGCGCAACCTGTCTCGCCTGCCGCATCACTGGTCGGGGACCGACGCGGCCACCCCGGAGCAGGTGATCGAGCGGGCTCGCGGTCAGATGCGTGGCTGGCGCACGGTCGTGCAGCCGGGCGATCGCGAAGGGGAACTGACTCTTTCGGCGGAGAAGGGCTACACCCGCGAGCTCGGAAACCTGGTCTTCCACCTGGCGCTGGTGGGTCTGCTGGCGGCGATCGCGGTCGGCAAGCTGTTCGGCTACGAGGGCAATGTGGTCGTGCTCGCCAATGACGGCCCGGGTTTCTGCACCACCTCGCCCGCGGTATTCGACTCGTTCCGCGCGGGCAATGTGAACGACGGCACCGGCCTGACGCCGATGTGTGTGCGGGTCAAGGACTTCCGGGCCGACTACCTCCAGAACGGCCAGGCGTCCATGTTCACCTCGAACATCCAGTACCAGACCGGTAAGGATCTGAACTCCGACACCTGGCGGGACACCGCCATCCAGGTGAACCATCCGCTGCGCGTCGCGGGCGACCGGGTCTACCTGCAGGGACACGGTTTCGCGCCCAAGTTCACGGTGACCTTCCCGAACGGCCAGACCCGCACCGAGGCCATCCAGTGGAAGCCGGACGACGCCACCACCTTCCTGTCCTCGGGGGTGCTGCGCATCGATCCGCCGGGCGGCATGTATCCGAACGAGGAGGAGCGCCGCAAGCATCAGGTGGCGATCCAGGGCCTGTTCGCGCCGACCGCGCTCATGCACGGGCAGTTGCTGACCTCCATGTATCCGGCCATGAAGGATCCCGCGGTGGCGATCGACATCTACCAGGGTGATACCGGCCTGGACACCGGCCGCGCGCAGTCGCTGTTCGCGCTGGACCCGGAGATGATCAAGCAGGGCCGCCTGATGAAGGAACAGCGGGTGAACCTGAAGCCGGGTGAGTCGGCGACCCTGTCCGACGGCACCAAGGTCACCTTCGACGGCGCGGAAGAGTTCGTGAACCTGCAGGTTTCGCACGATCCGGCGCAGCAGTGGGTGCTGGTGTCGGCGCTGACCATGATGGCGGGCCTGCTGGTGTCGCTGCTGGTGAAGCGCCGTCGCATCTGGTTGCGGGTGTACCCGGGTACCGGAACCGACGAGGTACGACGTACCGTAGTAGAAATGGGCGGATTGGCCCGCACCGACCAGGCCGGGTGGGGCGGCGAGTTCGACCGCCTGCGTGAGCGGCTGCTGACGGGAGAGAAGTAATGCCGATCGACGAGAACATCGCCTCCTACAGCGATCTCGCGTTCAAGTCGGCCATCGTGATCTACGCGCTGGTCTGGATCATGCTGGTCTGGCAGTTCGCCCTCACCCGCACGGTACCGACGGCCGCCGCCCGTCAGCTGGTCACCTCCGGAGGCGGTTCCGGCATCGTCGACGAGCCGCCCGCCAATGTGCCCGGCAAGGTGCAGCCACGCGGGGGCGAGCGCCCCTTCTCGGAGCGCCTGGGCAATATGGCCTTCGCGGTGCTGTTCGTGGGCTTCGGTGTGCACCTGGTCTCGATCGTGCTGCGCGGCTTCGCGACCCACCGCTTCCCGCTGGGCAATATGTTCGAGTTCATCTCGATGGCGACCGGCGCGGCCGTGCTGCTCGGCCTGATCCTGCTGCGCGACCAGCGCTACCGTGGCATGTGGTCGTTCCTGCTGGTGCCGGTACTGATCCTGCTGTTCCTGGCGGGCACCAAGCTGCACGTGGACGCGGCCCCCGTGGTCCCGGCCCTCAAGTCCTACTGGCTGCCGGTGCACGTCACCGTGGTGTCGATCGGCTCGGGCGTCTTCCTGGTCTCCGGTGTCGCGAGTCTGCTGTTCCTGTTCCGCCTCTGGCAGCCCGCGGGCGCGGAGTCCGGCACCATCCTCGGCCAGCTGGCCCGCCGCCTCCCCGACGCCCAGCTGCTGGACCGGCTCGCCTACCGCACCACCATCATCGGCTTCCCGATCTTCGGCGCCGGCGTCATCCTCGGCGCGATCTGGGCCGAGGCCGCCTGGGGCCGCTTCTGGGGCTGGGACCCCAAGGAGACCTGCTCCTTCATCGCCTGGGTCCTCTACGCCGCCTACCTGCACGCCCGTGCCACCTCCGGCTGGCGCGACACCAAGGCCGCCTGGATCAACATCGCCGGTTTCGTGGCCATGCTCTTCAACCTCTTCATCATCAATATCGTGGTGAGCGGTCTGCACTCGTACGCGGGTCTGAACTGACCCGGCAGGCTTCCCGAACTGGCCCAATGGGTTTCGGAAGGTCCCGGCACGTCTCAGTGCCGGGGCCTTCTTCTATTCCCGGGAACTTCCGATCGGTGCTCAGGGGCTGTACCGTATTAAGCGACCGTGATTAGAACACGTTCTAGTTTTTAGAGAAGGGGCTCGTCATGGCAGTGGCGCCGCAGGGTCGGGTTCGGAACGTGCGGGAGATCGACGTGGGCGAGGCGCCCACGCGGTACGCACGCGGATGGCATTGCCTCGGGCTCGCGAAGTCGTTCCGGGACGGGAAGCCGCATCAGATCTCCGCATTCGGGACCAAGCTGGTGGTCTTCGCCGACAGCAAGGGTGAGCTGCACGTGCTCGACTCCTACTGCCGGCATCTGGGCGGCGACCTCAGCATGGGTGAGATCAAAGGTGATTCCATCGCCTGCCCGTTCCACGACTGGCGCTGGGGCGGCAATGGGAAGTGCACCGGGATTCCGTACGCGCGGCGGGTGCCGCCGCTGGCGCGGACGCGGTCGTGGATCACCTTGGAGCGCAACGACCAGCTCTTCGTGTGGCACGACCACGAGGGCAACCCGCCGCCGGACGAGGTGACGATCCCCTACATCGAGGGCCCGTACACCGATGCCGAGGGCAAGGGCACCGAGGGGCTCGCCGACGGCTGGACCGAGTGGACCTGGGAGTCCATGGTGATCGAGGGCTCCAACTGCCGCGAGATCATCGACAACGTCGTGGACATGGCCCACTTCTTCTACATCCACTACGCGTATCCGACGTTCTTCAAGAACGTCTTCGAGGGCCACGTCGCCACCCAGTTCCTGGACTCCACGGCGCGCCCGGACAAGGGCATGGCCACGCAGTACGGCGGCAACTCGACGCTGAAGTCGGTGGCCTCGTACTTCGGGCCGTCCTACATGGTCAATCCGCTCGTCAACAACTACAGCGGGTTCGAGCTCGAGACTGTGCTGATCAATTGCCACTACCCGATCTCGCAGGACGCGTTCGTGCTGCAGTACGGCATGTCGGTGCGCAAGCCGCAGGGCATCGACGATGCCTCGGCCGATCGGATCGCGAAGAAGATGACCGTCGGCATCGGTGAGGGCTTCCTGCAGGACGTCGAGATCTGGAAGCACAAGTCCAAGATCGAGAATCCGCTGCTGACCGAGGAGGACGGCCCGGTCTACCAGCTGCGCCGCTGGTACGAGCAGTTCTACGTGGACGTCGCCGACATCGACCCGAAGTCGGTGCAGCGCTTCGAGTTCGAGGTCGACACCACCAAGGCCAATGAGGCGTGGGAGGCGGAGGTCGCCGAAAACCTCAGGCGCAAGGCGGAAGAGGACGCCGTCAGTCACTGACGGGGATCGGGTTCCGGACGGTCCGGGTGGGCGGGGGGTGGGCGCCCACCCCGAACGGGGGGGGTTGGGGGCCGCGGTGTCCG
>NZ_JBHZAL010000029.1:79363-97350 GCF_042754245.1 Nocardia sp. NPDC059228
CGCTCACGCCGCAGCGGCCGCCCCTCGGCCAGGGCGGGGTGAGGCTACCCGGCGGGGGCGGGGGGCCGCTGCCGGCCCCCCCCCCCGGACCGTCGTCAGTTGGCGGCCGCGGTGACCGCCGCGATCAGCGCCTCGCCGGTGTAGGCGCGGCCGCCGATGCCCCAGGCGCCGTCGAGGGCATTGAGGATATTGACCCAGATGTCCTCGCGCCGATGGCCTGCGGTGGTGAGCTCCGCGACGATGTCGGTGGCCGCGGTGATGAAGGCCGCGCGGGCGTCCGGGTCGGGCAGACCGATATTGGGCAACTTGAGTTCGACCATCACGATCGGCCGGTTCTCGCCGCCCGCGTAGATGTCCTCCGCCGGCAGCAGGTGCACGCTGCCGCCGATGATTCCGGTGAAGAAGTCATTGCCGGCGCCGCCGCTGACCTCGGCCAGGGCCGCGGTGAGGGCGGGCAGGATCTCGCGTTCGCCGCGGGCGGTGAGGACGCCGCGCGGTGCGGTCACGGTGATGGGCACTGGGCTCTCCGTTCTCGAGGTGTTAGTACGTACGTACTAGCGAGTCGAGTGTGTACTAGGATGGGCGTACTAGTCAATGGTGGGAGGAAGAATGGCGGCGACCACGCGGGATCGGATGATCGACGCGGCCATCGACGCGCTGCAGAAGAAGGGTGTCGCGGGTATGTCCTTCACCGCGGTCCTGGACGCCAGCGGCGCCGCGCGCGGCGCGATCTACCACCACTTCCCCGGCGGCAAGGCCGAACTGGTGGCGACGGCCGCCGCCCGCAACGGCGATCAGGTGCGCGAGCATCTGGCCGCGCTACCGGCCCCCGACCCGGTGACTCTCGTCGAGTCCTTCCTCGCTCTGGTCCGCCCGGTGGTGGCCGCCTCGGCCGACGGCGCGGGCTGCGCCGTCGCCGCCGTCACCGTGGACCCCGACAGCGGCGACCTGCGCGCTGTGGCCGCCACCGCATTCGATTCCTGGACAACCACTCTCGCCGAGCGTCTGACCGCCGCCGGCGCGGACCCGGCCACCGCCGCGGACCTGGCGACCACCCTGCTCACCCTGCTGCAGGGCGCGCACGTGCTCTGCCGCGCCGCGGGCGAGATCGAGCCCTTCGATCGAATGGCGCGCGCCGCAACGGATCTCGTCCGCCACCGCTTCGCGCCGGGCGCTCAGGGGCGATAGGCGCGCAGGAACGTGTCCACGGCCGCGTCGGCGACGGCCTGGAGTTCGGCGGCGGCGACGGCCCGATTGCCCTGGCGCGAGCGCGCTTCCAGAGGACCGCTGAGCAGCGCCAGAAACTGCTCGGCGGCGACCGCCGGGTCGCAGTGGCGCAGCCGCCCGGCCAGCGCGAGCCGGCCCAGGCGGTCGGCGAGCGCGTCGCGGAGCCGAATCGTGGTGCGGTCCAGGACGGTATCGACCAGATCGGGGAAGTCGCCTGCCTGGGCGTAGGTGAGCCGGTGCAAGGCGAGCGCGCGCTCGTCCGAGCAGGCCTGCAGCAGCAGCGCGGCGGCCGCGCCGAAGGCGGCGGCCAGATCGTCGCCGGGCTCGCGCAGCGGTTCGAGCGCGCCCAGGGCCTGCTCGCCGACCGCGTCCGCGGCCGCCGACATCGCCGCGCGGAACAGCGTTTCCTTGTCGGTGAGGTGGTTGTAGACCGTCGGTTTGGCGACGGATGCCGCGTCGGCGATCTCCTGCACACAGGCCTGGGCGTAGCCGCGTCGCGCGAACACCGTCAGGGCCGCCGTGAGGATGGCCTGCCGCTTGTCGATGCGGCCACGGCCCGCCTTCGCTGTGGTCATCTCGCCATATTACCGATTTGTTCGTCCTATTGAACTCATTGGTTCAATCCTGTCTACTGAATCAACCGGTTCGAAATATTGAACTGTGACGTTCAAATGAAGGAGTTGGCGTGATCGTTCACGTCCTGCGGTTCCGATTCCGCGACGAGTCCACCGAGCAGCAGCGGGCCGAGGTGCTCGCGGCCATGCGTCGTACCGCGTCGGTGGAGTCGGTGAGTTTCGCGACGGTCGGGCAGAGCCTGGGGGATCCGGCCGAAGGCCTCACGCATGCCTACTGCGTGGGTATCGAGGATCTGGCCGCGTTGGAGCGGTATCTGCACGACCCGGTGCATCTGGCCGGGGATCCGGAGATCGCGCCGCATTTCGCGAAACTGGTGATCGGCCCGGATATTTCCGATGATCCGGATCCGGAGCTGTCCGACAAGATCAAGGCGCTGCATCTGCGCAAGGTCGAGATGTATCCCGAATGGGAGCAGCTCATGGCCGCCATCCCCGAGGTGGCCTTCGCGTGATACGACGCGTCCCCCGTGGGTCCGGTGGTGCGGATTCGCGGGGGACGGTCACATCTGTCTATATGGCTATCTGGTTGGCGAGCTTCGGTCATTCAGGTGGATTCGCCGTCACGATGCTCCCGGGAGAGCTTGGCGAGGAAATCCGGATCATCTTCGGGACCGATAACGCGGTTGCGCCGAGTGGGTGCTGGGCCGGTGCCGGCCGATCGCTGGGGTCCGAAAGCCTTCCAGCACAGCATCGCGATGGCCACTACCGCGATGAGTGCCAACAGGTACGTCACGTCGCTCACCTCCTGACAACGAGGGTAATCCGAGTGCGTACCCGCGGCACCTGAAGCGGGAAATAGGTGTTACACGCGGGTGGCCTCGGTGGTGAGGGACCGCAGGAGTTGCAGAACTTCTGATTCGCGGAACCGGCGGTGGCCGCCCGGAGTCCGCAGGGAGCCGAGCCGACCTGCGTGAGCCCAACGGGTCACGGTCTTCGGATCGACGTGGAACAGGGCAGCGACCTGGCCTGGGGTGAGCAGAGTGTCCTGGCCGTTGACGGAACCCAATGCGCGGCTCGCCGCGGTGAACGCAGTCATTCGCAAACCTTTCCGTTTCGACAGATCCCTCATCAGTAGCGACATCGTTGCACTGGACCCCCTGGGTGTTCGAACGGTCTCGCTTTGGTAAAGGGGAAGTAATAGACAAAACGGATATCCGTTATGTGTTTACGGTCACTTTTGGCGTTAATGCAGCGAACTACCAGCGACATACGGGCTGGTCGGATTAGTTTTCTGCCAGCGAGGGCCGCAGCGGCGTCCGAACCCCCGTCACCTAGGCTGTTCTGCGTGAGTGATGCAACCCGGCCCGAAGGTGCGGGCCGCCGCCTGGCACGCAGTTTGGCTATCTACACGGTGGCCCGGCTCGGCCTGGTCGCCGTCATCACCGCGATCATCATGGGCGTCGCCGCCGTGGTGAAAGTGGCCATTCCCCTCATCGTGGCCCTGCTGTTCGGGCTGCTCATCGCGATGCCGCTGTCGCTGCTGCTGTTCAAGAAGCTGCGTACCCAGGTCAACAAGGACATCGCGGCGGTGGACGCCAAGCGCCGCCGGGACCGTGACCAACTGATGTCGAGACTGCAGGGCAAGGACGAGCAGTGAAACGCTGCGATCGCAGCGCACCCAGGGACTGGGTCGACGATGCGGTCCGGCTCATCGACGCCGACACCCAGCGCAGCGCGGACACCCATCTGCTGCGCTATCCCCTGCCGCCGGAGTGGGGCGTCCAGCTCTATCTGAAGGACGAATCCACCCATCCGACCGGCAGTCTCAAACACCGCCTGGCGAGATCGCTGTTCCTGTACGCCATCTGCAACGGCCGGGTGACCGAGGGCACCACCGTGGTGGAGGCCTCCTCGGGTTCGACGGCCATCAGCGAGGCGTATTTCGCCAAGATGCTGGGCCTGGACTTCGTGGCTGTGGTCCCGGCCAGGACCTCGCCGGAGAAGCTGGCGCTCATCGAGGCCCAGGGCGGTCGCTGCCACCTGGTCGAACGCGCACCCGATATCTATACGGAGGCAGCGCGTCTGGCGGACGAGACCGGCGGCCACTATATGGACCAGTTCACCAATGCCGAGCGGGCCACCGACTGGCGAGGCAACAACAACATCGCCGAGTCCATCTTCGAGCAGATGACTCTGGAGTCGCACCCGGTGCCGGAGTGGGTCGTGGTGGGCGCGGGGACCGGCGGGACCAGCGCGACCATCGGCCGCTACCTGCGCTACAAGCGGCACGCGACCCGGCTGGCCGTGGTGGATCCGGAGAACTCGGCCTTCTACGGCGGCTACGAGGTCGACGACCTGGACTATCAGACCGGAATGCCGTCCCGGATCGAGGGCATCGGGCGGCCGCGGGTGGAGCCGTCGTTCGTGCCCAGCGTGGTGGACTGCATGATCGAGGTGCCCGACGCGGCCTCGGTGGCGACCGCCAGGCACGCGAGCGCGGTGCTGGGCCGGCGCGTGGGCGGGTCCACGGGCACCAATCTGTGGGGGGCCTTTGCCCTGATTGCCGACATGATCGCCGCGAACCGTACCGGCAGTGTGGTGACGCTGCTCTGTGATGGCGGAGACCGTTATGCCGGAACCTATTTCAATGACGAATGGGTTGCCGACCAGGGGCTGAGCTTGACCGAGCCCACCGCGGTGCTGACCGAATTCATCGCCACCGGTACTTGGTCGGGATAGTTTTCGCACGGCACGACGGGTCGGCTGATATCGGTTGATCACCCATCGGAAAGATTGCTACTTATTTGCTGAAGCGGCTTCGTCGGGCTCGGATCGTTAGCGGGCACAGCGTTTTTCGCGCGTCTCGACGGGGTAGCAGGGCCTCCGGAAGCGTTAATAGACCTTGACGTTTCGGGGCGCTGCCGGACCACCGGACGGGTCACCGCGGTCGGTCGATCGACCGTGGTGCCGAGCATCAGGAGCCACGACTGCAGGCTCGATTGGGTGCGCCACAAATTGATGCGCAACTCGGTGATGGCCAGCGTGCGCGGCTCCCGCACCAGCTTGGTGAGATCGGTGCGCTCGACGGCGATCGTGTCCGAGCGCCACAGCAGTGCGAAGTCCGAATCGGTGAGGCACTTCTCGAGGATCTGGCGGCCGCGCTCGTCATCGTCGCTACGGGCCAGCTGCATACGAAACCGACCGGCTGCCATTCGCACTTCGGTATCCCAGTTCACCATGACGGTGCGCGAGATCGGATTGCAGATCAGCCATTCCAGGTAGTTCACCCCCGGGACGAGTTCCGGAAAGTACTCCTGGTGTGCGGCATTGGCCGCGACGGTGTCCCAGAGCTCGGTGATGTACGCGCCGATGGCGGGGTTGAGCAGATCCAGGTACTCCTGGTCGGCGGGGGTGGGGTGGTCGGCCTCGAGGCGCGGCAGCGGCCCCTCGGCCAGCACCAGCGCATACTCGAATTCGGCCGGCGGCAGTTTCAGTGCGGTGCAGAGGGATTCGATGACCCGCCGGGACGGAGTGGTCCCGCCCTCGATCTTGGTCAGGTAGGGGACCGAGAGGTTGGCCAGCCAGGCCAGTTGGGGACGCGTGAGATTCGCGGTGGTGCGGCGTTGGCGAATGTATTCGCCGAACGCGGGAACTCCATCCATTACTTGGGCAGACCTTACTTGTATGGCCGTCGGGTACGCGCGCGGTTGCCGACGGATGCCCGCACGGTCCCCGGGGTGTGGGCGGTGCGGCCTTCCGTTCTGCTCCAATAGTTTGAAGCAACAACAAACCAGAAGTGCGGGGTGGGGTCGTCAACGCCTGGGGGCCTGTGGCTTTCGGCCTGTCGCGCGACGACGCGCTGCTGTCGGCGAACACCTTTCCGATTGTGTCAATTTTCGTTGACGCGCCGCAGGTGTCAACGTAAATTGACACTCATGAGTGAAGCAACGACTCTGGCGGCCGCCGCCGGCAGCCCCGACCCCCAGGTCGGGCTCCGCGCGGTGCTGGCACTGCGTCGGTTGCTCGAGCGGCTCGAGGCCATTCAGGTCGGCAATGCCCGCAAGCAGGGCTGGTCCTGGCAGGCCATCGCGGACGCGCTCGAGGTCAGCCGGCAGGCGGTCCACCAGAAGTACAACCGGAAGGGCGGTATCCGCTGATGTTCGAACGATTCGACAAGGCGGCCAGACACGCGGTCGTCATGGCCCAGGAGGAGGCCCGCGACCTGTGCTCGTCGACCATCGAGGTCGAGCACATGCTGCTGGGTCTGCTCGTCAGCCCCGACCATGGTCTGCGGGAAATCCTTGCGGCACACGGTCTCACCGCCGAAGGCGTACGAGACGCGGTGGCCCGCAAGCGGACCGGAGAGCCGCTCGGCGCGGAGGACGCGGCCGCCCTGCGTTCCATCGGCATCGACCTCGATGCCGTGCGCGAGAGCCTGGAGGCCACCTTCGGCGAGAATGCCCTCGACCAGGCGGCCGTGCCCGCCGAGCAATCGCGCTGGGGCAAGTACTGGGGCGCGGAAGGCGGCCCGCGCGGCCACATTCCCTTCACCAAGGACGCCAAGAAGGTCATCGAGCTGTCCCTGCGTGAGGCGGTGTCGCGCAAGGACAATCGCATCGAGGCCGGGCACGTGATGCTGGCCGTGCTGCGCGCGCCCAATGCCGTCACCCGCCGCCTGCTCGGCGACGACGAGGCGATGCGCGTCCTGCGTGATGCGGTGTCCGGCTATCTCGACCGCGCGGCCTGATCCGGCCCGCGTAGCGACCGCCCTACCCGGATGTCCGGCCCGCGAGTTGATCTCGCCCTACGATCGGGGCATGACGCTACTGATACGTCTGCTGATCAACGGGGTGGCCATCTGGCTGGCCGCCGCCTGGGTGAACGGCATCGAGATCAAGACCCCCGAGGACACCACCCAGAGCAAGATCCTGGTGATCGCGGCCATCACGGTGGTGTTCGCCCTGGTGAACACGCTGGTGAAACCGATCGTGAAGGTGCTCTCGTTCCCCTTCATCGTGGTCTCGCTGGGCCTGTTCCTGCTGGTGATCAACGCGCTCATGCTGTGGCTGACCGCGAAGATCACCGGCACCACGGATTACGGCCTGCGGGTGGACGGCTTCTGGGCCGCCGTGCTCGGCGGCATCATCATCTCGCTGGTGAACTGGGTGCTCGGCATCCTGGTCCCGGACGAGGACTGAGACCGGCCGGCCGTCGATCAGACGACGGCCAGCGCCGCGGCCACCACGGCCGACCAGACCAGCATCGCCTGACCGGTACCGGCAAGGGCGGGAATCAATCCCGGACCGTTCTTGCCGGTCCGCACCGGCTCGTTGGCGCGGACCGCCAGCGGCAGCGCGACCAGCGCGGCCAGAGTCCACGGGCTGCGCCAGACCAGCAGTGCGAGCGCCAGGAACGGGATCAGGATCAGCACCATGTGCAGGGTGCGGGTGTGCGCGTCGCCCAGCCGCACCGCCAGGGTGAGCTTGCCCGATTCGGTATCGGTGGGAATGTCGCGCAGGTTGTTGGTGACCAGCACCGCGCTGGAGAACGCGCCGACGGACACCGCGCACACCAGGCCCGCCCAGTCCACCCGCCCGGCCTGCACGAACTCGGTGCCCAGCACCGCCACCAGGCCGAAGAACACGAACACCGCGATCTCACCGAAACCGCTGTAGCCGTACGGGTTCCGGCCGCCGGTGTAGAACCACGCCCCGGCCAGGCAGGCCGCGCCCACCAGCAGCAGCCACCAGGCGCTGGTGATCACCAGCACCAGGCCGATGACCGCGCCGACCGCGAGGCAGGCGATGGCGGCATTGCGCACCGCGGCCGGGGCCGCCAGCTTGGAGCCGACCAGCCGCAGCGGGCCGACACGCTCGTCATCGGTGCCGCGAATGCCGTCGGAGTAGTCGTTGGCGTAGTTGACGCCGATGATCAGCGCCACCGAAAGCAGCAGGCACAGTATCGCTTTCCACCACACGAACCCGTCGATCGAGGCGGCCGCCCCCGTGCCCGCCAGAACCGGGGCGATGGCATTCGGGAGGGTACGCGGCCGAGCGCCCTCGATCCACTGTGCTGCTGTAGCCATGCTTGGCAGCCTAGTGCGAGAGTCGGTGGCCGCGCCCGCCCGAGTGCCCGGGATGGCGGCGCCGGCCTCGGTCAGCTTTCGGCCGTGGCCTTGAGCTGGGCCAGCCCCTTCTCGAAGTCCTTGCCGACCAGGCGATCCATCGGGAACAGTTTGCCGATGATGGCCATCGGGCCGTTCTGTGTGCCGGTCATCCGCCAGGTCACCGCGGTGGTGTCGCCCTGCGGGCGGAATTCGAAGGTGACCTGGTTGGTCGCCTTGAACGGCTTCTCGAAGTGCAGCTTGATGCCGATGGCGTCGGAGGTGGCGGAGGTGATCTCCATATCACCGCGGCCGGCCTTGCGGTTGCCGCTCCAGGAATAGCGCGCGCCGATGCCGCGATCGGCCCCGCTGTAGACGCGCTCCATGGCGGGATCGGTGTCCTCCCACGGCGACCACTTGCGCCACTGGTGGAAGTCGTCGACGAGTGCCTGGACCTGTGCGGGATCGGCCTTGATGACCGCTTCCCGGCGAATGTCGAATTCGGCCATGGCATGAGGGTAAGTGCTGCCGGCGCCGAATGGGGCTCGCCGTCGATAAACCGGTTGAGCCGGCCCGGCGCGTCGGGTAAGCACGGGTCCCGTGCGACGGCCCGGCACCGGCCGTGCGCATCCGGCGACCACCCGCCCGCTCACCTACGATTGGCAAGGAATGAATTCGCACAACGGCAGTTCGAGCAGCACGGGCAGCGCGCGGGTGGCGAACGTGGGCGACTCGACCCTGGTGGCCCTGCTGGGCGAGATCGCACTGCGCCGCGACGGTGCGCTGACCGCCGTACCCGGTGCGCGGGCCCGGCTGCTGGTGGCGGCACTGGCCGTGCACCCCGGCCGCAGTCGCAGCGCGCAGGCGCTCATCGACGACGTCTGGGGCGAGGACCCGCCGCGCGCGCCCATGAACGCGCTGCACACCCAGGTCTCGCGACTGCGCTCGGCGCTGCCGGAGGGCGCGCTCGAAATCGGTCCCGCCGGATACCGTCTGGTCCTGGCGCCCGAGCAGGTCGATCTGTCGCTGGCCCAGCAGCTGGAAAGGCAAGCCCGCCAAGCCCATATCGCCGGCGACGGCCTCGCCTGCCTGGACCTGGTGGCCGCGGCCCGCGCGCTCTGGCGCGGCGAACCCGCCGCCGACCTGCCGCCCGGTCCCGTCGCCGAGGAACTCGCCACCCTGGCGGCCACCCGCCGCCGCGCGCTGGACGCGCTGGAGCTGACCGCCCGCGAAGCCGTCGGTGACCTGCCCGCCGCCATCGAACTGGCCCAGCAGGCCGTGGTCGCCGACCCGCTGGACGAGCCCGCCCACGGCACCCTCATGCGCCTGCTCGCCGCGGCGGGCCGCACCACCGAGGCCCTCGACGTCTTCGCCACCCTGCGCACCCGGCTGGTCGACCAGCTCGGCGCCGACCCGGGCCCGGCGCTGGTCGCCCTGAATACCGCGATCCTGCGCGGTGAACCGCTGCCCGGGCAGCCGGTGGCGCCGATCGGCAGTGCTGTTGGCGCGCAAGGACATTCGGTGATAGCGCCCGAATCCGGGGTGGTCCGGCCCAGCGCCTTCGCGCCCTCAGTCGACGGCGGCGTCCGGCCGGATGGGCCCGCCGGCGCGGCCGAGCACAGACTGACCGTGCTGCCCGGCGTGGCCGGTGGGATCGGTTTCGGCAGTGACGGTTCCGCAGCGATCGGACAGGTGGCATCGATCGATGGCCGTTCGTCCGGTCAGGCGCGCACCGCGGGCCGTGCTGCGGGATCCGCCCGGGCGGCCGAGGCACGAGAACTGGTGGGCGAGAACGCTATCGGACTGCGTGCCGCACCGAATCCGCTGCTGGGCCGGGAGGCCGACCTGGCAGCGCTGGAGGAGATCCTGCGGTCCTCGCGGGTGGTCACCGTGCTCGGTCCGGGCGGGACCGGGAAGACCCGGATCGCCAACGAACTGGGTGCGCGGATAGCGCACGAGACCGCGGTGATGCTGGTGGAATTGGCCTCGCTGCGTTCGGAATCCGACGGTGCGGCCGAAACCCGCGACGAGATCGAGGTCGCCATCGCGACCACCCTCGGCGTGGCCGATGTCGTCTGGGAGACGAACGTGCTGCGGCAGGTGCGGGGCCGCGATATCCGGCAGAAACTGCGGGAGGCTCTCGGGGCGCGCCCGGTACTGCTGATCCTCGACAACTGCGAACACCTCATCGAACCGGTGGCCGAGGTGGTCGCCGATCTGGTCGGGGTGAGCGATCAGCTGACCGTGCTCACCACCAGCCGCGCACCGCTGGAGATCACGGCCGAGGCGGTGTATCCGTTGCCGCCGTTGACCATCGACGCCGCCGGATCACCCGCCACCGACCTGTTCGAGGCGCGGGCCCGAGCGGTGCGCCCGTCGGTGCGGCTGGATCCGGAGGTGATGGCCAGACTCTGCCGCAACCTCGACGGACTGCCGCTGGCCATCGAACTGGCGGCGGCGCGGGTGCGCACCATGAGCGTCGAGGAGATCGAATCCCGCCTCGACCATCGATTCGCCCTGCTGCGCAGCGGAGATCGCAGTTCCCCGCAGCGGCATCGCACATTGCACGCGGTGATCGAGTGGAGCTGGAACCTGCTCGACGAGCCACAGCGGGTGGCACTGCGCCGGCTGTGCCGATTTCCCGCCGGATTCACGCTGGCCGCCGCCGAATGTCTGCTGGCCGGGCCGGAGATCGATGATCCCGCCATGGCCGTCGACGGTCTGGTGAGTCAGTCGCTGCTGACGGTGCTGGAGGACGAGGAGGGCGGCACCCGCTATCGGATGCTGGAGACCGTCCGCGAGTTCGGTGAAGAGCAGCTGGCCTTCACCGGCGAAGCCGGCCTGGTCATGGACCGAATGTCGAAGTGGGCCAGGGAATTCGCGGTCGACACCGCGCAGCGGTACGACACCACCGAACAGGTGTCGGCGGTGCTGGCCCTGAGCGCGGACATGGACAACCTGATCGCCGTGCTGCGCTACGCGCTGGAGCGGCACGATCCCCAGACCGTGCACACGGTGTTCCCGACCCTGGCCGGACTCTGGGTGTTGCGCGGCGCGCACGCCGAACTGATCAGCTGGTCGCCGCGCGTCATCGCGTTGCCGCCCACGACCTTTCCGGAGGTCGCGGCGGAGACCGACCTCTACATCCACGGTCAGTTGATGCTCGGCATGCACCTCATGTTCGGCGCCTCCGACCTGCGCGCGGTGGGGCGGGTGCGGACCACGATCCGGCGCATTCTGGCATCGGGCGCGCCGATGAGCCCCGTCGCACGGTATCTCGGCGAACTGATCACCCGGTCCCGCAACACCACCCAGCTGGCCCGGAGATTGAGCGCGGGCGTGCGGTCGCCGGATGAGCAGATCCAGCTCGCGGCTCTGCTGCTGCGCGCGAACCTGTGCGAGAACAACGGTATGGCGTACCGCTCGATCAAGGACGCCGAGATCGCCATGCGCATCAGCGGCGACCGGGACACCTGGGGCACCGCCATGACCACGCAGCACCTCGGCAGCATGCACGGCCAGTCGGCGCGCTACACCGAGGCGGTCGGGTATTACCGGCGGGCCGTCGAACTGCTCGAGGAACTGCGGGCGTGGGACGAAGCCGTGGAGGTCCGCGGCCTGCTGGCCATCTCACTGGCGGGCACCGGGCAGCCCGCGGCGGCCCGGCAGGCCCTCGAACCGGCCCTCGGGGTGGTCGGCGACCTGCCCCTCGACGCGCCGGTGACCAAGCCCAACCACCGGATCGCCGCCGTCGCGGCCGCACTGGCGGAAATCGAACTCGCCGAAGGGGATATCGACACCGGGCTGCGTCGCTTCCGTCAGGTGCCCGCGCTGATGGACTGGCCGCACAATGTCGGAATGCCGGGACCGGCGACCCTGATCTTCGTGTCCGCCGTCATCGATGCCCACGTGCTGTCCGGCCGGGTCGAGCAGGTGGACCGGACCGCGGCGGAACTCGCCGATGTCGCGGTCCGCGTGATCGGCGGCCAGTTCTGGGATCTACCGCAGATCGGCTCGATGAGCTGCGCGATCGGCACCTACCTGCTCGCCACCGGGCAGCACGTCGAGCGCGGTCTGGACCTGATCCTCCTGACGCCGAAGGTGTTCGGCCGCCAGGACTATCCGTCGATGCAGTGGCAGCGGCACCTGGACCTGCACCGCGCCGCGGTGGGGCAGGAGCGGATCACCGCCGCGCTGAATTCGGTTGCGGGACTGGGGCGTCGCACGGCCGCCGAGCGGATCATGGTTCACCTGAGGGCGATCGCCGGCATCCGACGCGAAACGCCCGCCCACCGGTGACCGGTGGACGGGCGTCCCAACCGCGGGGCGAGCGGCCGCGTCAGGCGCGGCGCATGTACGCCTTCACCGCGAGTGGGGCGAAGATCGCGATCACGACGATGGAGCCGATGATCGAGTACGCCACGTTCGAGCTGTAGATATTGCTGTTCATCAGCTCTCGGGCCGCATTGACCATGTAGTAGATCGGGTTGGCCTTGTTGAGGCCCTGCAGCCAGCCCGGCATGGTGGACACCTGGGCGAACGCGCCGGACATGAAGGTCAGCGGGAACATGATCATCATCGAGATGCCCTGCACCGCGGGCGCGCTCTTACCGGTGATGCCGATCAGCGCCCAGATCCAGCTGATCGCGAACGAGCAGAACACCACCAGCAGACCGGCGACCACCACGGCCACGAACCCGCCGTGCGGGCGGTAGCCGAGGATCATGCCCATGACCACCGTCAGCACCGTGGCCAGGCCGTAGCGGACCATGTCCGCCAGCAGCGCCCCCGACAGTGCCGAAATGCGGGCGATGGGAAGGGATTTGAAGCGGTCGAAGACGCCCTTGTCCATGTCCTCGCGCAGCTGGGTGCCGGTGACCACCGAGGTCAGCACCACGGTCTGCACCAGCAGGCCGGGGATCAGCGTCGGCAGGTAGGCGCTCACGCTGCCCGCCATGGCCCCGCCGAAGATCCCGGCGAACAGCGCCGTGAACAGGATGGGCTGAACGGTGACGTCGAAGAGCTGTTCGGGATTGTGCTTGATCTTCAGCAGTCCGCGGTAGGCCATGGTGAACGAGTTCGCCACGGTCTGCCGGAACGGAATATGGTTGCTCACTTCGGGAATCGGTGCGACCGTGGCCGCCTGCCGCCCGGCGGGGGCGGAGAGAGTCGTGGTCATGCCGCGCTCCGTTCGGTGTCGTCGGTGTCGTCCTCGGCCGCGTGCCCGGTGAGTGCGAAGAACACTTCGTCCAGGCTCGGCTTGGCGACATTGATCTCGTCGATCCGGATGTCGTTCTCGCGCAACCGGATCAGGATGTCGGTGGTGATGCTGGGGTCGGGCAGGGGCGCGGTGATGCGGCCGGCCTCCGGGCTGATGGTGGCCTCGACGATCCGGCCCGCCGCGCGGGAGAGCACCTCGCCGACCACGATCCGGGCCGCTTCGATGCGGTCGCGATCGGTCAGCGTCAGCTGCAGCGCGGACAGCCCGACCGAGGACTTGAGTTCATCGGAGGTGCCGTCGGCGATGACCTTGCCGTGATCGATGACCGCGATCCGGTCGGCCAGCTGGTCGGCCTCGTCCAGGTACTGGGTGGTGAGCAGCACGGTCGAGCCCTCGCTCACCAGCCGCCGGATGGTGTCCCACATCTGGGCGCGGGTGCGCGGGTCCAGGCCGGTGGTCGGCTCGTCCAGGAACAGCAGCGGCGGCCGCGCGATCAGGCTGGCGGCCAGATCCAGGCGGCGCCGCATGCCGCCGGAGAAGTTCTCCAGCGCCTTGTCGGCGGCCTCGGTCAGGCCGAATTCCTCGAGCAGCTCGGCCGACTTGCGCCGCGACTCGGTCTTCGACAGGCCCAGCAGCCGCGAGAAGATCACCAGATTCTCGGTGGCCGTGAGCTTTTCGTCGACGGACGCGTACTGGCCGGTGACGCCGATCAGCGACCGCACCGCGGTGGGCTCGGCGACCACGTCGCGGCCGAAGATACGGGCGCTGCCGCCGTCCGGGCGGAGCAGGGTCGCGAGCATGCGGATGGTGGTGGTCTTGCCGGCCCCGTTGGGTCCCAGCACGCCGTAGACGGCACCCCGCGGCACCGCGAGGCTCACGCCGTCGACGGCCCGCTGCTCCCCGAAGACCTTGACCAAGCCGTCCGCCTCGATGGCGGGAGTCTCAGCAGGTGTGTAAGAAGTCATGGCTACACCCTGCGGGGCTTGCCTTGCACCCCCCTTGCACGGCGATTGCGTGCTCCGCGCAAGAGGTGAGCGTCTTTGCGCAAGCGGCCATCACTTCGGCGCACGGTGGCCATCAGCGTGGTGCGCGCGGACCGGACCGGGCCGCTGCGTTCAGTGCGTGGAATCCGCCAGCAGCAGCTGTCGCAGTTTGGCGCGGTCGGGTTTGCCCGGGCCCCGCAGCGGAAGTTCGTCCAGCACGGCCAGTTCGCGCGGGGCCGCGATGGCGTCGAGTTCGGCGACCACGTGGTCGCGCAGTTCGTCGAGGCTCGGCGCGATGGCGCCCGGAGCGGGCACGATGGCGGTGGCCACGCGCTGGCCGAGGCGGTCGTCGGGCAGGCCCAGCACCACGCACTCGGAGACCGCCGGGTGGGTGATGAGGACGGCCTCGACGACCTGGGGGATGACCAGCAGGCCACCGGTCATGATGGCCTCGTCGAGGCGGCCGGTGATGGTCAGCACGCCATTGTCGAGATGGCCGGCGTCCTCGGTCCGGAACCAGCCGGGTTCGGCGAAGGCGGGGTGGTCGGAGATATTGCGGTAGCCCTTGGCGATGGTGGCGCCGCCGAGCAGCACCCGCCCGTCCTCGATGCGTACCCGGGTGCCCGTCAGCGGTACTCCCTCGTACACACAGCCGCCGCAGGTCTCGCTCATGCCGTAGGTGCGGAACACCGTGATGCCCGCCGCGCGGGCCCGGTCCAGCACCGGCTTCGGAGTGGCCGCGCCGCCGACCAGCACGCCGTCCAGGCCGGCCAGCGCCGCGGTGGCGGCCGGCTCGTCGAGGGCCTTGATCAGCTGGGTGGGGACCAGCGAGGTGTAGCGGCGCGGTCCGCGCATGCTCGCGATCGCGCCGACCAGGGCCTCGGGCAGGAAGCCGCCGGAGACGTCCAGCACGGTGGGCTCGGTCCCGGCCAGGATGCTGCGCAGCAGCACCTGGATGCCCGCGATGTGGTGGGTCGGCAGGGCCAGCAGCCACTGTCCGGGCCCGCCCAGGCGCTCATGGGTGGCGTCGCCGCTGGCCCGCAGATTTGCCGCGGTGAGCATGGCGCCCTTGGGATTTCCGGTGGTGCCGGAGGTGGTGACCACCAGGGCCACGTCGTCGTCGATCTCCTCGCCGGGGCGCAGGCTCCCGCTCAGGCGCTGGGTCTCGCGGCGGTCGGCGGTGGGAACCGGAAGCCAGGCCGGGCCGTTGCCCTCCAAGGCTTCTCGCAGATGCGGCAATACATCGCCCACCGCTGCGCCGGTGGGCATGGGGAGGATTCGGAGGGTATTGCTCACGTTCGCGATCGTGTCATTCCGTGGGGTGGCGGCGCGCGCCGGGGTCGGCGGCCGGATGTCGATGCTGCAGGGTCTCGTGCGGTCAGTCGGACGTCGGTGTCGCCGGCGGCCATCCACCGGCTGCGAGCCTGGAGGCCACCCGAGCGATATCGTCCTCGCCGGGCTGCTCCTTGGCAACTCGGGCGATCGCCGCCGCGATGTCGCCGCGCTCGATATCGGAGGCGGCCACCCGCTCGCGGATCAGCTGCTCCACCACCAGGTGCACCTCGTAGTCGGTGAGCCGCCGGTGCAGGACCGCGAGCAGCGCCACATAGTCCGACTGCGGAATGCCCTGCGGGTATCCGGCTTTCAGCCAGTCCAGCACCTTCTGCAACACGTTCTGACGCGGCTGCGGGGTGCGGGCCGGGTCGGCGGCGGCATTCGTTTGTTCGGGGGTGCTCACGAGCGTGCCTTTCGATGAGGCGGCGTCACGCGCCGAGCAGGTGAATTCCGAGTCGGGAGGCCAGGAAGCCGCGTGCGATGAAGAGCACACCGGCGACCACCGCGATCATGACCACCGCGAAGCAGAGCAGGGACGCGGCCAGGGCGGCGGTCCGGGTGGCTCCGGTCGCACCCTCGTCGACCTGGGAGCGGAAGCGGATGCCGACGGCGAACACGGTCGGCAGCCCGGCCCCGAAGATCAAGGCGGCCAGCACGACTCGCCACAGGTCGGAGAGGTTGTGCAGCAGGGTGTGCATCGCGGTCTCCTAGCCGATTCCGACGGTGTCGTCATTGCGGGGAGCGGCGGGGTTTGCACTGCGACCGTTCGCGGGGGCCGGGTCCGCCACGCCACCCCACTCCTCGGTGACGTTGTGCGAGTTGACCACCGCGCGCTTGGACCGGAACCAGATGAACGCGGCCATGGCGATCAGCAGCGCCAGCACCACCAGCACGCCGGCCGTGCCGCCGATGCCGTGCAGGATGGCCCAGCAGATCGCGCCCGCCACGCCGGCCAGCGGCAGGGTCAGCACCCAGGCCACCACCATGCGGCCGAGCACGCCCCAGCGCACCTCCGCGCCCGGGCGGCCGATGCCGGAACCGAGGATGGATCCGGTCACCACCTGGGTGGTGGACAGCGGCAGGCCGAAGTGGGCCGAGGTGAGAATGATCGCCGCACTGGTGGATTCGGCGGCGAAGCCCTGCGGCGGCACGATGTCGACCAGGCCCTTGCCCAGGGTGCGGATGATGCGCCAGCCGCCGAGGCAGGTGCCGGCGGCCATGGCGATGGCGCAGGACACGATGACCCACAGCGGCAGCGGATCGCTGGCCTTGGCCGAGCCGTGCGCGATGAGCGCCAGGAAGATGATGCCCATGGTCTTCTGCGCGTCATTGGTGCCGTGCGCCAGCGAGACCAGGGAGGCGGTGCCGATCTGTCCCAAGCGGAAGCCGCGGGTCACGGTCCTCTCGTTGCTGTCCCGGGTGATCCGGTACACCACCCAGGAGGCGATGGAGGCCACCAGCGCCGCCACGATCGGGGAGAGCAGGGCCGGGATGATGATCTTGGCGAGCACGCCCTTGCTGCCCGCCGTCCAGATCACCCCGTGCAGGCCCAGCGCCGCGATGGTCGAGCCGATGAGACCACCGAACAGCGCGTGCGAGGAACTCGACGGCAAACCCAACAACCAAGTGAACAGATTCCAGAGGATGCCGCCGACCAGTCCGGCGAAGACGATGTCCAGCAGGGCGCGGCCGCTCACCTCCGACAGGTCGACGATGCCCTCGGCGACCGTGGCGGCGACGGCGACGCTGAGGAACGCACCGACCAGATTCAGTGCTCCGGACAGGAGTACGGCGGTACGCGGGGCGAGGGCACCGGTGGCGATGGAGGTGGCCATCGCGTTCGCGGTGTCGTGAAATCCGTTTGTGAAGTCGAATGCCAAGGCTGTGCAAACAACGATCAGCAGAACGAGCAGTTCGGCAGACACACCGATCAGTTTGCGTCATGGTCTTTACGCTCCGTTAACCGGTGCCCCCGGACGCATTTCACAGTTACCGCCGTGCTAAGGGCGGTCCGCCGCGCTCAGTCGCCCCGGGTGTCGCGCCGGAGCGGGTGATTCGCCGGCACCTCGACGAGCACCAGCGGCGTCCCCTCGGGATCGCGGATCCACATCTCGATCAGACCCCACGGTTCGCGCTCGGGTGCGCGGTCGATGATGACCCCGCGCAGCGCGAGTTCCGCGGCGGCGTCGTCACAGTCGCGCACCTGTAGCCAGATGGCGCCGGCGAACCCGCTCGGAGCATCGTCCGCGCGCCCGTGCCCGGCCACCTCGATCAGTGACTGCCCCGCGAAAAACACCGTCCCACCCGGATACTCGCGGGCAATGGCCAGCTCCAGCGCATCGCGATAGAACTCGACCGTCCGCTCGTAGTCGCGGGGCCGCAGGATTACCCGACTGCTCAGTATCTCCATGAGTGCAGCATGACAGCTTGCCGTTTGCTGCGGTCCGGGTTCAGAAGTACCAGGGGTAGGGCTTCCAGTCGGGTTCGCGCTTTTCGAGGAAGGCGTCGCGGCCCTCGACGGCTTCGTCGGTCATGTAGGCCAG
>NZ_JBHZAL010000030.1:0-86484 GCF_042754245.1 Nocardia sp. NPDC059228
GCGCCCCCGGCCAGTTTCTCCACCCCGGTCACCGCCGCCAGCAGATTGCCTCCGCTACCCTCTGCGTAGTCGGTGAGCCGCTCCGCGGTTCGCGATGCCCGGTCCGACAACCCGGCTACCGCGCGTTCGGCCAGGGTCCCGGCAAGGTTCTGCACCGATTGTTGCAGCAACCCCGTCGGGGTGGACGATTTCCCGGCCTTCGCCCCCGCATGGGTCGCGGTGTCCGCAATTTTGCCGACAGCGTCGGCAGCGAGCTTGCCGACTCCATTGGTCTTGTCGTGCAACGTCTTCGGCATCGATCTCATCTCCTCGTGCGGCGCACGGGCGCTTCGTCGGCATCGGCGCGACTACGGCGTCGCGTGGACGAGGCAGGCTGACGATCCGAAGATCCGGACCTACGAACCGGGGTCCGGGAGCCGGATTGACGCGCGCGGGTGGTTCTCGGGCTGCTCGACCGCGCCCGCGCCGCGGGCTGCTTCCTGCGCTCCTCGTCGTCGTGGTCTGTTCCGGACTCGGTGCGGTCCTCGAGATCCTCGTCCTCGCCGGCGGACGATTCCCCGGCGTCTCGGGAGGTATCGTCGGCGTCCTGATCTTCGTCGGAATCCGTTTCGTGCGAACGGTCCCGGTCTGTATCCGAGACGATGGTTGAGCCCTGCTGTAGCCGTGTGTTGAGTGCGTCGATACGGTTGCTCGCGGCGGTCACCGCGGCCGACCGGACCGCACCCACCAACTCGCCGCGAACGGTGTCGGTGAGCTCCGCCAGCTCAGGTGACGATTTGAGCAATTCAGTTCCTCGCCCCAGCAGCTCCCCGGACAATCCCGAAGATCGCTTCGCCAGCGCCGCACCCGCCAGCGACAACGCAAAACGCATCTTGCGTGTGCGGCCGAGTACGTAGCCGATTCCCACGCCTATCGCAATTCTTGTGCCACCTTGCATGGCTTACTCCTTGCTTGCTCGACTCCCGCTGCACCGATGCGGCCCCGGATCGGTCGAGACCCGATGAGTGGGGTAGGCCATATTGCGAATGGCCTTACCTGGCGTATACCCAGCAATCTCCGCCTTATCGGCCAAGATCTGGATGGCTTCAATCGAGTTCGGCCAGCGTGAAGTGCGGGGGCAGGCGGGAGCCGGGCAGCAAGGGCAGAAGACGGGTCGACACGGCGCAGGCCGAGCAAATTGCCCAGCGGGCGGGTCCATCCCGCGAGGCGGATTCACGAACCGACAAAGACTCGGAGCTCGCGGACAAGGTCGATCCGGACTGACGGTCCGGACTCGAAGTCCGATGACAAGAAGCGGGAGACAGGTGCGCCCTATCAACGGCGTTGTTTAACTGTCCGAATCCGGGTTATCCGCCAGGAGACCGCTCGAGTAGGCCGGGAGCCTTCGAGAAGAGGGGCCGTGATCACGGCCGCTCCTGGGCCTGAGGCGCCTACTGGAACAGCGGGATTGGGTGGGCGCGGTGACGCATGCCGGCATTGCGCACACGATCGATACCAGCATCAGCAACGGAGGGTTTCAAAGGCCCTTCCAGTACAGCAGCGAAACCAGGTAGCTGACCATGATCGTTCTCGGAATCATCCTTCTTATCGTCGGGTTCATATTCAGCGTCCCGATCCTCTGGACCATCGGAATCGTTGTCCTCCTCATCGGCCTCGCGTTGATGCTGTTGGGGATGGCGGGTCACGCCGTCGGCGGCCGAAGTCACTATTACTGACCCCTGGATCGCGTTTGCGCTCTGATCCGGTGGCCGTCACCGCCGTCGACTCACACTCTCAGGGTCGACGGCACTCGGCCTCGTGCACAGATCGGCCTATCACTGGAAGATGCCCGTTTGGTCCCAGGCCGGTGCGGACCGGGACGCTGTGGCGCGAACGGCGTGCGCGTCACTGGTTCAATCCCAGTATCGCGCACCAGAATTCGACCGGATCAGGCCCGGTTCCCGCCGGGCCCTTCTACCGTCGTGAACTCAACATGAACTATTGACGGCCATCGGCTTTCGTACCGAAGCCGATCGGTCTTCAGTGCGGGAGCACCCGTTCACCGAGGGTGGCCACTACCCGGAGAGCGACCTCCAAGGCCATCTTGTGTTCGTCGAGCGGCTGCGGCAGTAATTCCTCGACCTGCTGCATCCGGTAGAGCACGGTGTTCTTGTGCACGCTCAGTAATTCGGCGGCCTTGGCCATACTGCCTTGTTCGAGGTAGACCAGGGCGGTATCGCGCAGCCGTGCGGTGGCCTCGCCCCGCTCTGCGAGGCCGCCCAGTTCGCGGCGCACCAACCGCGACAGCGCGGCGATGTCGGCGGCCAGACAGCTGACGAGTTCGACATCGCGGTACAGGGTGACCGGCGCGGGCTCGGTCTCCGCCGCGATCCGGTAGGCCCGCAGGGCTTCCTGGTGGCTGACGCGGAATCCTTCCACTCCGGTCGCGGGGACCCCGGCGGCCAGCTGAACGATCGGTTGACGCTGCTGAAATGCCTTCAGGTGAGCGATCTTCCGGAGGTCGGGCACTTCGGGTGTAGCCAGCCAGGCCCAGAGCATCCGGCCGCCGGCGGGCAGCATCAGCGGACGTGGAGCGCCGAGACCGGTCGCGATGTCGACGGCCAGTGTCTCCAGCATCGCGGTGACGTCGTCCTCGGTGCGGTCCAGAGTCCAGATAATCAGGCCGGTCTGCTGGATGTAGAGGTTGTGCCCGAGTTGCCGTGTGCTGCGCTCGACATCGACCCTGTCCTCGTGCAGGATTGCCTCGACGAGCTCGCGCCTGCGGGTCAGCGCGCTGCTCGCTTGCCGCCGCGTCTCGTCCAGAAAGGCCATTTCAGCGCGCTCGGTAGCACCGGATATGGTGCGACTCAAGTGATCCCACCGTAGATCCAGCACCACCGGCAACAACTCCGGATCGGTGATCTCACGGCAGGCGGAGGTCATGATCTCGGCCCAGCTGATGCGTTGCAGGGTCCGGTAGCAGCGTTGCAGCAGTGCGATGTCGTAGCCGCGCTGGGCCAGTGCGCGGCCCAGGGCCTTGGCGGCGTTGGGCAGGTGGATATCGCCGGGACGTTCGTGCGGCCCCTGGCTGAAGTACGCGCCGACTCCGTCGTGCACGGCGACCCGAAGTTCCTGTCGGAGCGCGGCGTCGGATCCAATCTCGGGCACGTCAGCTGCGATGGCATCGATCATTCGCCCGGACAGGGTGCTCAACTCCGGCTCGGCCACCTCACGGTCGGCGAAGGATTCGAACCAGGCTCTGGCCTCCGCAACGAGGTCACGGGGTTGACGCATATCAATTTCTCCCGGCGTACGTCGATGTACAGATGGCGGCCGTGGCACATTACAGACTGCGGCGGCGGCACAACTGCGGCCGGTCGCTTTGTGATCCACGGTACAAGCGTCCCATTCGCGCATGACAGCACACTGACCGTCATGAGCACTACAGACACCCTTTCGCGGCTGTCGCAGGCGAAGTCGCTGTGCGAACTGTTCCAGCACACCTGCGCGACTCGGGCCGGAGATCTCGCGCTGCGCACACTCGACGGCAAGACCGCGTTGACGTGGGGTGAATACGGTGCGCGAGTGCACCGGCTCGCCGCAGGGCTGGCGGCCCTCGGTGTCGGACGCGGTGACACGGTCGCGATCATGCTCACCAACCGCCCCGAGTTCCATCTGATCGATACCGCCGCGTACCACCTGGGCGCGATCCCGTTCTCGGTCTACAACACCAGCGCCCCGGCGCAGATCGCCTACCTGTTCGCCAATGCGGGCAATCGCGTCGTCGTGTGCGAGTCCCAGCTCCTGGCACGTGTGCTCGAAGCCCAAGAGGGTGGCCGGGTCGAGCACGTGATCTGCCTCGATGACGCCCCGGCGGGCGCCATGACGCTCGCCGAACTCGAAGCCCTGGGCGATCCCGAGTTCGATTTCGAATCCCGTTGGCGTGCGGTTGAAGCCGATGACACGATCACCATCATCTACACCTCCGGCACCACCGGGGCGCCGAAGGGCGTGGAGATGTCGCATCGCAACGCCATGTTCGGCACCGAAGCGATGCTGGGAATCCCGGAGTTCGCTGTGGGTTGCGGTGGGCGGGTGGTGTCCTATCTTCCCGATGCGCACGCCCTCAACCGGTGGCTTGCCCACTACATGCCCGCCGTCACCGGTGCGGCGGTGTACACGGTGGCCGACGGCAAGAACCTCGCGGCCGCGCTGCCGGTGGTGCGGCCGACGGTGTTCGTCACCGTGCCGATGCTCTGGTACAAGATCGAGGCGGCGGTGCGTACCGCGCTCGCCGAGCAGACCGGCGGGCGCGGTGCGGCGGCCGCGTGGGCGCTCGGGGTCGGCCGTCGCAAGGTCGCCGCGGATCTCGCGGGCCGATCGATCTCCGTGGCGCTGCGGCTGCGGTATCTGCTGGCCGAGCGCCTCGTGTTGGCGCGGCTGCGGGAACGAATCGGTCTGGACCAGACGAGTATTGCCTACAGCGGCGCCGCGCCGATCACTCCCGAGACCCTGGAATTCCTGCTGGCACTGGGGATTCCGGTGGCCGAGGCGTGGGGTATGTCCGAGATCGGTCTGGCGACGTCCAATCGTCCGGGTGCGCAGCGGGTGGGCACCGTCGGCACGGTGCTGAACCGGGTCGAGATTCGCTGTCTCGAGGACGGTGAATTGGTGGTCCGCACCCCGGGATCGATGAAGGGTTACCGCAACGACCCGGTCCGCACCGCCGAGGCCGTCGACGCCGGCGGCTGGGTGCACACCGGCGATGTCGGGGTCATCGATGCCGACGGTTATGTCACCATCGTCGATCGCAAGAAGGAATTGATCATCAATTCCGCGGGCAAGAACATGTCCCCCGCCAATATCGAGAGCACGATCCGCGCGGCCAGCCCGCTGGTCGGATCCGTGGTGGCCATCGGTGATCGGCGCAAGTACGTGACCGCGCTGATCACCCTGGAGCCCGAGGCGGCGGCCGAGTTCGCCGCCGAGCACGGCATCGAGGGATCGCCGCAGGTGCTGGCGGCCCACCCGGCCATTCGACGCCGGCTCGACGCGGCCGTCGCCGCCGCCAACGCTCGACTGTCGCGTGTCGAGCAGGTGAAGGCATACACCGTGCTGCCGGTCGTCTGGGAACCCGGCAGCGACGAGATCACTCCCACGATGAAGCTGCGCCGCAACGTCATCGCCGAGAAATTCGCGGGCGAGATCGATGCGCTCTACACGCGCGACCGGGCCTGAACGCACTGCCGCTCAGGCATTTCCAATCGTATGAACCGTCGCGTCGAATCCGAAGCGACAGAACGGAAGACAGAGAGCAATGACGACAGAAGCACTCGTGTACGACGCGATTCGCACCCCGCGAGGTCTGGGCAAGCCGACCGGTGGGCTGTACACGATCGCGCCGGTCGAGCTCGCCACCGGCCTGATCCGGGAACTGCTGCGGCGCAACAAGGGCATCGACCCGAACCGGATCGACGACGTGATCCTCGGCTGTGTCAGCGCGGTCGGTGAGCAGGGCTTCGGCATCGCCGAAATGGCGGTACTGCGTGCGGGATTGGGCGAGACCGCCGTGGGCGTGCAGCTCAACCGGTACTGCGCTTCGGGACTCGAAGCGGTGAACACCGCGGCCCAGAAGATCGCCTCGGGGTGGGAGGACCTCATCCTCGCCGGTGGCGTCGAATCCATGTCCCGGGTTCCGATGGGCTCCGACGGCGGCATGGTCGTCGCCTCGGATCCCAATGCCTACCAGCGCACCCCGATCATTCCGCAGGGACCGGCCTCGGATCTGCTGGCCGCCAAGTACGGGTTCAGCCGCACCGATCTCGACGCATTCGCCGCGCGCTCGCACCAGAACGCCGCCCGAGCGTGGGCCGAAGGCCGGTTCAAGGATTCCGTGGTGCCCGTCGCGGATCTCAACGGCGTCGTCGTGCTCGACCACGACGAACTGGTTCGCCCGGACGCCACCGTGGAGTCGCTGGGCGCGTTGCGGCCGTCGTTCGCGGCGATCGGTGAGCACGGCGGCTTCGACGCCGTCGCGCTGCAGCGCTATCACGAGCTCGAGCGCATCGAGCACGTGCACACCGCGGGCAATTCTTCGGGCATCGTGGACGGTGCGTCGCTGCTCGCCATCGGAAACGCCCGTGTCGGTGCGGAATTCGGGCTCACCCCACGCGCCCGGATCGTGGTCACCGCGGTCACAGGATCCGACACGTCGATCGGATTCACCGGCCCCTACCCGGCCTGCCGCAAGGCGCTGGACAAGGCCGGACTGAGCATCGACGACATCGACCTGATCGAGGTCAACGAGGCGTTCGCGGCCGTGGTGCTGACCTTCGCCCGGCAGTTCGACATCGACGTGGACAAGATCAACGTCAATGGCGGCGCCATCGCCATGGGGCACCCGCTGGGCGCGACCGGCGGCATGCTGCTCGGCACCGTCATCGACGAACTCGAGCGCACCGGTAAACGCTACGGCATGGTCACGCTCTGCGCGGTCGGCGGCATCGGCATCGCCACCATCGTCGAGCGCCTGAGCTGATCCGCCCACACCAGAGAGGACTGGAAAGACTATGAGCGAGAACATCATCGGCTGGGAACTCGGCACGGACGGCATCGTGGTACTGACCATCGACGACCCCTCCCAGACCGCCAACACCTGGAATGCCGCCTTCCGGCAGTCGCTGGCCGTCACCGTGGACCGCCTGGAGGCCGAACGGGAGACCTACGCGGGTGTCGTGATCACCTCCGGTAAGGAAATCTTCAGCGCCGGAGCGGATCTCAAGGAGGTCGGGCCACTGTTCCAGAGCGCGGACGCGGTACAGATCGCCGCCTTCTTCGACGGGGCGAAGGCGCTGCTGCGTCGGCTGGAGCGCCTGGGCAAGCCCGTCGTGACCGCGATCAACGGCACCGCGCTCGGCGGTGGCCTCGAACTCGCGTTGGCCACACATCACCGAATTGCTGTGGACCGTCCAGGAGTTCAGATCGGCTTGCCCGAAGTGAACCTCGGTGTGATTCCCGGCGCGGGCGGCGTGGTGCGCACCGTGCGCATGTTCGGCTTGGCCGGCGCGTTGACGAACGTTCTGTTGAAGGGCACCAAGTTCAGCCCACACAAAGCGCTCGCGGCCGCGCTGGTCGACGAGGTGGTCGACACCGACGCCGAACTGCTGCCCGCCGCACGGGCGTGGATCGCAGCCAACCCGGCTCCGGTCCAGCCGTGGGACCGCAAGGGCTACACTCTGCCGGGCGGCCTACCCAACGGAGCCGAACTGTCGCAGCAGGTACTGGCCCTGACGGCGAGCGTGCGCAAGCAGCTCAAGGGAACCGATCTGCCGGCCCCGCGCAACCTGATCGCCGCCGCGGTCGAGGGCAGCCTCGTCGACTTCACCGCAGCGTCCGCGATCGAGACCCGGTATGTGGCCAACCTGGCGTTGAACCCGCTGACCGCCAACGGGATTCAGGCGTTCTTCGACCTGCAGCAGGCGAACCGGAACACCGACCGGCCCGCCGGGCTGGCGCCTTTCCGTCCGACCAAGGTGGCGGTGATCGGTGCGGGCATGATGGGCGCGGGTATCGCCTACGAATACGCCAAAGCCGGTGTGGCCGTAGCCCTCAAGGACATCTCGCTGGAGGCCGCCGAACGCGGCAAAGCGTACTCGCACACGCTGGTCGAGGCCGCGGTCGCCAAGGGCCGCTGGACCCAGCAGCGCGCCGACGATCTGCTCGCCCGCATCACCCCGACGGCCGACGACGCCGACCTCGCCGGTGCGGATCTGATGATCGAGGCCGTGTTCGAGGACCCCGAACTGAAGAAGAAGACCTACGCGCAGGTCGAGCCGGTCCTCGACGGCAGCGCGCTGCTCGCGTCGAACACCTCGCAGATCCCGATCTCCGGACTCGCCGAGGGAGTCACCCGGCCGGAGGCGTTCATCGGCATGCACTTCTCCTCGCCGGTGGACAGGATGCCGATGGTCGAGGTGGTCAAAGGTGCTCTGACCAACCGGGAAACGGTGTCGCGCGCCGTCGACGCGGTCCGGCTGATCAACAAGACGCCGATCGTGGTCAACGATGGTCGCGGCTTCTACCTGACGCGCTTGTTCATGGCGGCCACGTTCGAGGCGTGCGAGATGGTGGCCGACGGCGTGCCCGCCACTTCCATCGAACAGGCGGCGCTGCAGAACGGTATGGTGACCCAGCCGCTGCTGGTGCTCGACCAGGTAAGCCTGTCGCTGTCGCGGCAGATCATCGCCGACCGGGAAGCCGCGGCGGGTAGCGCGGACAAACGCACCGCCGGCCAGGGCGTCGTGGTCCGCATGGTCGACGAATTCGGGCGCCTGGGCCGCGCCGCCGGCGCGGGCTTCTACGACTACGCCGACGGCAAGCGCCTCGGGCTGTGGCCGGGCTTGCGCGAGGCGTTCGGAGCCGCCCGGGACATTCCGTTCCAGGATCTGCGCGACCGCTACTTGTTCCGGATCGCGTTGGAGGTGGCCGCCTGCCTCGAGGAAGGCATCGTCGAATCCGCGACCACGGCCAACGTCGGGTCGGTGATGGGTGGATTCCCGGCCGGGACCGGCGGCGCATTGTCGTTCATCAACACCTACCCCGGCGGCCCTGCCGGATTCGTCGCCCGCGCCCGTGAACTCGCCTGGGCTTACGGCCCCCGCTTCGCCCCGTCCGCCTCGCTGGTCGCCGCCGCCGAGACCGGCAGCCTCGTCGGCCGCTGAATCACCTACTTCCGCAACCAGATCGGACCCATCATGAACGCGTTCATCCTCGACGAGGATCACCTCGTCTTCCGCGACAACATCCGCAAATTCGCCCGCGAGAAGTTTATTCCCGGCCAGCTGCAACGGGCCGCGAGCACGGAATACCCGCGCGCGGAGCTGCGGGAGCTGGCCGCCGCGGGTCTCACCGCATTGGCGGTGCCGGAGGAGTACGGCGGACAGGGCGCGGACCTGCTCGCCCTCGGGATCGCCGCCGAAGAAATCGGCTACGCCTGCTCGACCATGGCCTTGGCGTACTTCTTCGTCAATGTGCAGACCAGCTTCTTCGCCGCACACGCCCCGGCGGCGGTGCGCGAGGAGTGGCTGCCCAAACTCATCTCCGGCGAGGCCATCGGCTGCACCGCGCTCACCGAACCCGGCACCGGTTCCGACGCCTCCGCGTTGACCTGCCGCGCCGAGCGGGTGGAGGGCGGCTGGAAACTGTACGGGGAGAAGTCCTCCATTACCCAGGCCCCGCACGCCGACGTCGCCGTTGTCATCGCGCAGACCGATCCGGGCAAGCGCGCCAAGGGAATCGGCGCCTTCGTGGTGCCGCTCGACGATCCGACGATCGCACGCCAGGCCTTCCACGACCCGGGCTGCAAGGCCATCGGCCGCGGCGCGCTCATCTTCGACGGCACCTTCGTGCCCGACTCCGCCGTGATGATGGAACCGGGCACCGGCTTCCACGGGATCATGCGCGAATTCGACCTCACCAGGACCCTGATCGGGCTCATGGTGATCGGCACCGCGCAGCGCGCCCTCGACATGACCGTGGAATACACCCAGCAGCGCACCACCTTCGGGCAGCCGTTGGCCGTGAACCAGGGTGTGCAGTTCCCGCTGGCCGAGCACAACACCTACATCACCGCGGTCCGGGCGCTGGCCTACCAGACCCTCGGCTTGCGCATGGCCGGCCAGCCGCACACCGCTCAGGCGGCGATGCTCAAATGGTGGGCTCCACAGGTCGCGATGGCCGCCATCAACGACTGTGTCGTCCTGCACGGCCACATCGGCTGGTCCGAGGAAATGCCGTTGCAGGCCATGCTGCGCGACGTGTCGGGCTACCAGATCGGTGACGGCACACCGCAGATCCAGAAGATGATCATCGCCCGCGATCTGTACACCCGGTGACGACGCCTGACGCATAGGCCGGCGAGGACCATCTGGTTGGCGTCATCAGTGGTCCGCCAACCAAGTGATCCTCGCCGTCGTGCGCCAACTCGGCGCGCTGTTGCTCGAACCGCTGGTCGAGCGGTCTCAGCGGCACCTCGGGCACCAGTCGGAGCATGCGCCTGCCGTCAGGGCACCGCTGCCCACCGAGTCTCCTCACCTGAGCCACTCCAAGGAGATATCCCATGAACGGAAACCAGTCCACAGGCGCGCGCCTCTACGCCGAGGACCTCACCGAGATAATCGGTGTCACACAGGAACTCGGCCGATACAGCCTGACCGAGGAGGCCATCCGCGCGTTCGCGCAGCAATGGGATCCGCTGGCAATCCATGTCGGCGATGGTGAACACTTCGGCGGTGTGATCGCCAGCGGACTACACACTCTGTGCGTGTTCCAACGACTCGCGGTGGCCGGCGTCTACTCGCGATGGGCCATCGTCGCCGGACGCGACGTCAAGGGCATGACGCTGCCGAAACCGGTCCACCCCGGAGACACCCTTACGGGCCGGGTCACGATCGCCGAGGTCGCGCCGGCGCGGCGCGGGCGAGCGAAAGTCCGCGTCCAGGGCGAACTCTCGAACCAGCACGACGAGCGCGTCATGATCATCGAACTCGATGGCTACGTCCACTGCCGAGGCAACGCCGCTACATGACACCCGCTGGTATTGCTGTCGGCCCTGCTTATGGCGGCCTGGCGTGCCGCGCTCAGGATCTCGGCGACCGGTTGGACCGCCAGGTCGATGCCAGGCTCTGAAGCCAAGCCGTCAGGATCCACCGCAACGCCCTCGAGAAATTCGGATCGGCTGCACCGACTCGGCACGCTGATAACTGCGGTGGTAGAACGGCAGTCAGATCTTCAACGAAAGCGGGCCGATGCACTCCCTCAGGCAGATCGCACGCATAGGAATCGTCCTGCTATGCGCGGCAACAGGATTGGTCACGGGGCAGGTCGGGGCCGTGGCAGCGGAAGGCGGTGACCGGGACCCGGTCCTGGTGATCGGCGGCATCTATGCGGATCAGGCGCGGTTGGAGAGCCTGCAGGGTTGGCTCGATGCACGCGGATATTCCACCTTTTCGATGGTGCTGGCCGGGAATCCTACGGGGACAGCACCGATCTCGGAGTCAGCGCAGGCCGTCGCCGACAAGGTCGCCGATATCCGTCGACAGACCGGGGCGCGACGGGTGGATCTGGTCGGTCACTCCATGGGCGGTCTCGCAGAGCGGGCCTATGTGAAATTCCTCGGCGGAATCGATTCGGTCGGAACCTACATCGACTACGGCACACCCGAACAAGGTGACGACCTCGGAACCCTATGCTCCGGGGTGTCCCCGGGTTGCCAAGATCTGGTGCCGGGTTCGGCATTCCTGACTCGGCTCAATGCGGATCCCGCGGTGCCGTCGGGCCTGATCGCCTACCACTTCTCCTCCGACAACGCCGGGGCGGAGAAGAGCCCGCTGCCGGGTGCGACCAATGCCAGTATCCAATCGTTCTGCCCCGGCCGTACGGTCTCCCACGGTCAAGAGCCGATCGACAGTGCATTGCAGCAGTTGATCGATTCCGCGCTGCGTGGTGCGCCATTGGCCACCGGCTGCCCCTGACCCGATTCACCGGCGTTTCGAGGGTGGATCACACACCGGATCGGTGCATGTAGCAGTTGGTTTCGATCACTGAACCGGGGTCGAGGTGTTCGGTCCAGCCGCCGGGGCCGACCACGTGGAGCGTGTCCGTCCACGGCGAATAGGGCTTGCCCTGGGCGTTATAGCCGGGGTACGGCACGTAACCCCAGTAGCAGGCGAGTCCGGCGGCCGGGGGCGCGAAGACCCACGTGTCGGAGGGGATATCCACTCCGACCGACACGTGCCGGATCTGCTGCTGTGCAAGCACATTCGGGTCGCCGTTGCTCACATCGCCGGGGGCTGCGCCCGCTACACCGACTGCCATCGCGAACGCCGCCGCGGCGGCCGAGCCCACCCCGAACACACGCTTCATCCCCAACCCATTCCTCTTGTCGAATCCCCGCCGCGCCCGAAACAAAGACGGCGGCGAACTCTAACAGGGACTGGGCATCTCGCAGTAGGGCATTGAATTGGTCATCGAATCCGTCATCGGTGGGATGATCCGTTCAACCGCGGTCGGTCGGGTCTGCTCCGAACAGCGAGCGGTACTGAACAAGACAGAATTCGTGCTCCTCGGGGTCAGCCATCACGACGACCACGCCCTCGTCATAGTCGTGCCGCTCCCCCGTCCACCGTCCGCCGAGCGCGACAACCTGGGCGATCCCCTGATCGATATCGTCCACTGCGACATCAAGATGCACCCGTACCTTGCCACGCTTGGGCTCGGCCACCGGCTGGAAGACAAGGCGAGGCTGCTGATCCCCGGGATCCCCGAGATAGACCCAGCCGGGTTCGGAAGGCCCCCGCGGCCGGTCCAGCAACGCGCTCCAAAAGCCCGCCACCCGTTCGACGTCGACGCAGTCGATGGTCACCCCGACCCAGCGATTAGCCATCATTTCAGTGTCCTGCAACGTCACCGCTGCCGGCGAGACCGCATCGGACTCGGTGCCGCCCCGCGCGCCCGGGCGGCACCGCCAGATGATCCGAGCTATCGACGCCAGAAGAAGTGGTGCGTCACGCCGCTCGGGCTCGGGATCTGCTCCAGGTGGAAGCGGTCGGTGAGTTCGCCGGGGCTTGTCCACAGTCTTTCGCCGTGGCCGAATTCGACTGGCGCGACGGCGAAATGGAGGGTGTCGATGAGGTCGGCGTCGAGGAATTGGCGGACCGTGGCCACGCCGCCGCCGATGCGGACGTCCTTACCTTCGGCGGCCTCGAAAGCCTGTTCCAGGGCGTCCTTCGGGGATGTGTTCAGGAAATGGAATGTGGTGGCGCCCCGGGTGATCGACGGCCGTACATGGTGGGTGAGGACGAATACCGGTGTGCGGAAGGGCGGTTCCTCTCCCCACCAGCCTTCCCACTCGTAGTTCTCCCACGGGCCGCGTTGGGGACCGAATTTGTTGCGGCCCATGATTTCCGCGCCGATGTTGCGGTGCCATTCCCGGGTGCAGTAGTCGTCGAGGCCGTAGCTGCCGCCAGGCTCGGTCCGGGTGGGCGCGTGGGCGGTGGCGCCGGACCAGGAGAACAGCGCGGTCGCGTCGGCATCACCGAACGGGTGCGCGAGACTTTGCCCCTCCCCGGCGCCGTAGCCATCGCTGGAGAGATTGAAATTGTGAACCCGAACCATCTGCGCCATCGACAATCCCTTCTGGTTGCAATATGCAATCAGTTTGGACTGTACCTAGACTGATCTCATGGTGCAACCAGTTGCTCATGACAAGCTGACGACGCCCCCGGGCAAGTCGGGCTGCCCGATCAATATGACGGTCGAGCTGCTCGGGGACCGGTGGAGTCTGATCGTCCTGCGCGACATCATGTTCAGCGGTGCCACCCACTTCCGCGAACTACTCTCCGGATCCATCGAGGGCATCGCCTCGAACATCCTCGCGGCTCGCCTGTCGAAACTCGTCGACGCGGGCCTGCTCACCCGCGACGACGATCCGAGCCACCGGCAGAAGGTGGAATACCACCTCACCGAAGCGGCGATCCAGCTCGTGCCGGTCATGGCTCAGCTCGGCGCATGGGGCGCACGCTGGCTCGATACGACCCCGGAGCTGACCGTGCGAGCCGAACTCCTCGCCGCCGGCGGCCCCGCACTGTGGGAGCGATTCATGGCCGAACTCCGTGCCATCCACCTACACGGCGCACCGCCCCCGACCGATGGCGTCCTGTCGGAACTCACTGCCGCTTACGAAGCCGCAGTCCGCCGAGAGCAGTACGCCACCGGATAACGACCGCGGATCTTCGGCGGTGACCGGCAAGCAAGAACTGCCTCATCAGCCGGCCGCGGTGCGGCCCGGAGTACACCATGTCGGTTTGTACGAGAACCGTTCGCTCTCTGCCGATTTCCAGGTCTCGCAGCCGCATTCGCCATATCGGTGGTACTGCGACCACGCCGCCGCCGGCCCGCATGCGCGGGAAGTCGAGATATCCGCTCAGGCATCGGGGCGGCGCCGGGTGATCTGTTTCCGCTGTTCACCCATGGCTGCCGAGCGTTTGCCGGCAGGCTATTGCCACAGCGATCTTGCCGGGGCAGGCTGAGGGGCGTCGGTGGCGTCACCGAGGCGCTGCCCCCGCTCAGAGGAGGTGGATCGAACGTGTTCGCACGCTCTAGCACGATTCAGGCGCAGCTGTCCTCTATTGATGCCGGGATTGCCTACATGCGCGATGAAGTGATGTCCGAATTGGCGGACATGCCCGGTTGGGTGGGCCTGTCGCTCATGGTCGACCGACGCTCCGGCCGGTGCATCGCCACGACCGCGTGGGAAACCGAAGACGCGATGCGTGACAGCCAGGGTCGAGTTCGCCCGATTCGCGATCGCGCGGCCGAAATGTTCGGGGGTGGCGGACCGCTGGTCGAGGAATGGGATATCGCCGTTCTGCATCGGGACCACCGCGCACAGGAGGGTGCCTGCGTGCGTGCGATCTGGACCCGGACCACACCGGATCGGCTCGACTCGGCCATCAATGTCTACCGATCTGCTGCCCTGCCGGGCATGGAAGGGCTGGAAGGCTTCTGCAGTGCCAGTCTCATGGTCAATCGGACAACCGGGACCGCTGTCTCGAGTGCCTCGTTCGATAGCGCCGAGGCCATGGCTCGCAACAGCATGGAGGCCGCGGATCTCCGGGCATCCACGACCCAGCAGGCCGGCGTCGAAGTGACCGACGTCGGTGAGTTCGAACTCGCGCTCGCACACCTGCGCGTCCCCGAGTTGGTGGGTTAACCCGCACCGGGCGGCGCCGGCACTCCGGCGCCGCCCGTCCGAGCGGTCGAGACCCACAGCAGCGCAAGCGCATCGCTCGCCATGATGTTCGCAGCGACGACCGGGGTTGCGGTTCCAGGACGCGGATGTGGCGGATCGTGGGACGCTGCACGTGTATGGGACCGAGGGTCTTGGGCTCAGCCGAATTGGGTGTCAGCGCAGGTTGCGGTCGAACAGGTTCAGTAGTTCGCGGTAGTGGCGTTCGTCGGCCTCGGCGTCGTAGGCGGAGGTATCGGCCTGGGTGTAGCCGTGTTGCGCGCCTTCGTAGACCTCGGTGCGGTGGCGGATACCGGCGGCATCGAGTGCCTTGTCGAACTGGGCAATGTGCTCCGGAGTCATGTGGTGGTCCTCGCCGGCGTGGGCGAAATACAGCTCCCCCGTGATGTTTCCGACGGTCAGGTGCGGACTTTCCGGGCTGTCGGTGACGAGCGGTCCGCCGTGGAATCCGGCCACCGCCGCGACCCGGTCGGGGAACATGGCGGCGATGATCACCGCCAGCCGGGCACCCATGCAGTAGCCGGTGAGACCGACCTTGCCCGGGGCGACCCGCGGCGACGCTGCCAGCCAGTCGAGGTAGGCGCCCGCGTCGGAACGCATTCGCTCCGGTGTCAGCTCGCGGATCATCGGGAAGACCTGCTCGAAGATCTCCGGCCGCTCCGACGGGTCGATGAAGTCCGGCAGCTCGACCACCGGTGCGCGCCCGTGCCGGTAGAAGGCGTTGGGTAGCAGGACGGTGTAGCCGTGGGCGGCAATACGATCGGCCAGCGCCCGCAGGCTCGGCCGCAGCCCGAACCCGTCCTGGATCACCAGCACTCCCGGATGGGGCGCGCCATCGTCGGGATGGACGACGTACGCGTCCGCGACTCCGTCCGGTGTCCGAATGTCGACCGACATCCCGTGCACAGCAGTCATCGTTGAATCCTCCTGTCGCGTGGCCCTTTCGAACGTACCTCATGCAAGATCGGCCGATTCGACTCGGCGGCGGACAGCCGCGAATGGCGCGGCGCGCACATCGACAACGAGCATCCATCCCCGCCTCGGCGCCATCTCATGACTTCGAACATCCGGTGATACCCGCGCGGTATACGTGCCGATCACAGCGCTGGTCGCCGTGCGATCTCGAGACACGGGAATCACCGCTCCGAGTCACGATGTTGGTTCGTAGAGTGAATGCACCGAATCGCCGAGCACACACGGATGGGGACTCATGACCGACCAACTGACGATCATGGCCGTACATGCCCATCCGGACGACGAAGTCCTCAGCACCGGTGGGGTTTTCGCGCAGTATGCCGCCGAAGGAATCCGGACCGTCCTGGTGACCTGCACCAATGGTGAGCAGGGCGATGCGCCCGGCGGGATCAAGCCGGGCGCGCCCGGCCACGATCCGAATGCGGTACGGGCACAACGACTTTCCGAACTTCAGGAGTCTGCCGCGCTGCTGGACATCCAGCACGTCGAGCTGCTCGGCTACCGCGATTCGGGGATGGACGGCTGGGACGCCAACCACGACCCCGAGGCCTTCTGGAATATTCCGGTCGATCAGGCGGCCGCACGACTCGCGGACCTGATGCGGCGCTACCGTCCCCAGGTGGTCGTCACCTATGACGAAAACGGCAACTATGGCCACCCTGACCACATCCAGGCCAACCGTGTCGCGGTGGCGGCGGCAGCGGCGACCGATATCCCGGACAAGCTCTACTACACGGCGCTTCCGCGCGAATCCTCCCGCGAAATGTTCGCGGATCTGCGGGTGAGAGGCCTGATCGACTTCGAGCCGCCGGACAACTTCGGCACGCCCATGGATCAGATCACCACCGTCGTGGACGTGGCCCCCTATACCCGGCGCAAGATCAAGGCGCTCGAGGCCCACGCCAGTCAGAGCGACAGCGTGCCGTTCCTCCAATTGCCCGCCGAACTACAGCACACGATCTTCGCCACCGAATCGTTCGTCCGCCACTTCAACCGCGTCGCCGTACCCACCCGCGAAACCGACCTCTTCGCCGGCCTCCGCTGACCGGCGCAGTCCCCGCTCCACACCGTCACGGCGGGTTGTTCCGCCCGTCGTGACCTGGTGGACTCGGCAACATAGGCAGACGCTGTGCCCAGTACCCGCCTCACATCATTCGTCTTTTACGCATCGGCCGCGTGCAAGTAATCTTGATCCAGGGGAACGCACGCTACCGCAGGCCGGAGGACACCTTCGGTTGTAATGCGGGGCAAGCAATTCGACAGAGATCTTCAAGGCTGCACCCGTAGATTTCGAGGGGATCGAGAGGGTGAAAGGCTATGGCGCTCCGCATATCCGGTCGCGCGATTACCAGCAATGTGACGCCCGAGACCGCGCATCTGGTGTTCGGTTCCGGCGGTGGTACGTGGGCGTTGAGCTGGCTGCCGGGGTGGGATCTGACCCGGGAGCAGGCCATCGACGGGATGGCGCTGGACGAGATCCTGAGCGATCCGTCCCCCGCCGACCGGGAGTTCGCGTTGGAGATGGCCGCGCTGCGGGCCGAATCGCTCGGCCTGCGGCTCGAGGAGGTCGTAGTGCGGCTGTTCGCACGGATCGCCGAACGGGATCGGCAGCAGCAGACGAGAACGGACGGGGCGGACGGTCCGCCGGGGAACGCTGAGGGACCGTGCCGCACCCGCCGCCTCGAGACGATCCGCCCCGGTGCGCTTCGGCGACACGCCGAGCCCGCACCAGGCGGGAAGCGGCCGACAGTGCGCATCGCGGATTCACGGCGGCGAGCCGCCCATCCGATGCCCGGGAACTGCACACCATTGGGGGATTTCTCCCTAATCAGCCCCGATGGTGGGTCGTTGGCCAGATGTCGATGATCGATTTTCGGCGGGCATCGGGCAAACTCGGAGGCGCCAACCGCACACGATCTCTTGGGAGTGAATGAATGCGCAAGATCCTGCCTTCCGCCCTGCTGGCCGCCAGCGCCGTGGGCGCCCTGCTGGTGCTGCCCGCCGGCACCGCCAACGCCCTCACCCCGGCCTGCCAGGCCGCCAACGACATCCTCGCCAGCTACGGTTCGCTCGGCCCGAGCCCGCAGCAGAAGCAGGAAGCCGCCGACCGCCTGCACGCCATCGACGCCGGCGGCCAGGAGCGGTGGGCGATCGACAACTACGCCGACGCGCTGGCCAAGGGCGACGTCGCGCTGGTCGGTAACAACGCGGCGATCCTGAACGGCGTCTGCCAGACCGGCCAGTAGCTCTTTCTGCTCCGCAGCACACTTCGGGCCGGGACACGCTGGGTGTCCCGGCCCGAAGTGTGAGGGCCGGCCGGCAACGATGCCCCGTCCACTGAAGGCTCGAATTCGGTTGGTTCCCAATACACCTCCGCGATACGTTCGAACCTTCGCTCGGACGGGGAGGTGCGGATCGGGCTTTCACAGCGGTGCGGAGCCGTCCGGGTGGCGGCCGCGATTCTCCGATAGGGCTTCGGCTCGTCAGTTGACCAGGCGCGCGTGGTCTCCCCAATACCGTTCGCGCAGGTCGCGTTTCAGGATCTTTCCGGCTCCCGACACCGGCATGGCGTCGACGATCTCGACGCTGCGCGGGGCCTTGTAGCCGGCGATCAGCTGCCGCGTGTGATCGCGGATCTCACCCGGGGTCACCGAATGGCCGGGCTTGCAGACGATGACCGCGTGGACTCGTTCACCCCATTCGTCGTCGGGGACGCCGATGACGGCGACCGCGGCCACGGCGGGGTGCGCGGCGACGGCGTTCTCCACCTCGGCGGAGTAGACGTTCTCACCGCCGGACACGATCATGTCCTTCAACCGGTCGACGATGTGCAGGAAGCCCTCGGCGTCGAGGTAGCCGCCGTCGCCGGTGTGCAGCCAGCCCGCGCGGAGGGCGGCGGCCGTCTCGTCGGGCTTGTTCCAGTAGCCGAGCATGACGTGGCCGCCGCGGGTCACCACCTCGCCGACCGCACCCGCCGGCACATCCTGCCCGTCGCCGTCGACAATGCGGATTTCGCTGTGCGGCACCGCCTTTCCCGCCGAACGCAATCGGCCCGCCCGGTGCTCGCCGGGGCCGAGCAGGGTGATGATGGGCGAGGCCTCGGTCTGGCCGTAGGCCTGGGTGAATCCGGCGCGGGGGAACAGCCGCATGGCCCGTTCGAGCACCGCCTCCGAGATCGGGGACGCACCGTACATGAGGTGCTCGACGCTGGACAGGTCGAATTCGGCCGCCTGTGGGTGATCGGCGAGCAGCTGGATCATGACCGGCACCAGCACGCTCGAGGTGACCCGGTGCTGCCGAATGGAACTCAGCACCGCCACGGGTTCGAAGGCCGGAACCGTCACATGGGTGCCACCGACGATGAGCACGCCCAGCCAACCGGCCAGATCCGCCAGGTGGAACATGGGCGCGGCGTGCAGGAACACCGTGTCCTGGGACATCAGGTAGCCGGTGGCGACGCCGCCGAGCGCGGAGGTCATCAGATTCGCGTGACTGAGCATGACGCCCTTGGGGAATCCGGTGGTGCCGCCGGTGTAGAAGATTCCGGCCAGCGCGTCACCGCCGCGGCGGGCGTCGGCGATGGGCTCGGCCGCGGCGATCAGCGTCTCGTAGGCCTCCATGCCCTCGGGCGTCGCACCGTCACCGCAGTGGATCACCGTGGCCAGTCCGTCGTACCGCTCCCGCAATGCGGGCACCAGAGCCGCGAAGGCGTCGTCCACCAGGAGGACGCGGCTGTCGGAATCGGCGAGGCTGTAGGCGATTTCGGCGGCGCTCCAGCGGATATTGACCGGGTTGAGCACCGCGTCCGCCCAGGGCACCGCGAGCAGGTACTCGTGGTACCGGTCCGAGTTCAGCGACAGCATGGCCACCCGGTCCCCCGGCGCGACCCCCAGCCCGCGCAGCGCCCCGGCCAGCCGGGACACGCGATCGAGCACCTCCCGATTGGTGCGGGTCCGCTCGCCGCAGATGGTCATGACGCCGTCGGGCCGCTGCTGGGCGGCGCGGTGCAGCCCCTGGGTCAGGTACATCGGGTAACCCTTCGTCGAACAACTGTGGTCGGTGTCACGAGTATTCGCGGGCACTGTGACGTGCGCCATGGAGATGGGGTTCAATTCCAGGTCGCTGGATTGTTGATTTCTCCAAGACACCGGTCGTAGGGTCGGGGCACCATGAGTTCGAGTCGCGTGAGCGCCAAACAACGGATGATCACCGGGGTCCTGGACCGGGTCCCCGAGGCGTCCGAGCGCATGGTCGCCCGCGCCCGCGCCGAGATGCCCGACTACGCCCGCCTGTCCGCGACGACCGTTGTGCGCAGCACCGAATCTATCCTGGAGCGGCTCGCGCGGGCCCTGCACGAATCCCGACCACTCCTCGCCGACGATCTGGACGCCATTCGGGATTTCGGTGAAACCCGTGCTCGCCAGGGCATTTCACTGGCCGACGTGCAGAATGGCTGGCGCATCGCGGTGCGCGAGATCCTGGCCGAGCTGACTGCGGCCGCCCATGCCGGCAAGGTTCCCGACCGCGTACTGCTGGAGTCCATCACCGACCTCCTCGACCTCGTCGACCAGGCCTCCATCGCCTTCAGTTCCGCCCATCGCGAGGTCGAGATCGCGCTGGCCCGCCATGACGAGCAGTTCCGCGCCGAGATCACCCGCGCCCTGCTGCTGGGCACGATCGGCCCCGCGGAGCTGCAGATTCGCGCCCAGCAGCTCGGTCTCGACGTCGACGGCGAGTATCGCGCGTACCGGTCCCGCCCGGACGAGGGACCGACAGTGCCTGCCCTGCAAGGTATTTCGACCATGCGCGGGTTCGCCACCACGGTGGACGGCGATCTCGCGGGCTTTGTGGAAAACTCCAGCAGGCTCGAGGGGTCCCGCCTGATCGCCTACGGCCCCGCCACGCGCATCGCGGACCTGGACCGCTCCTTCCGCCTGGCCACCCGGGTCCTCGCCACCGCCCAGCTGTTCGACCTCACCGGCCCGCTGGACCTCGATCGCGTCGGACTGCTGCCCGCCATTGCCGCCGACACCGAGCTGGGCGCCGAACTCGTGCGCCGCTACCTCGACCCGCTCGGCCCCGGCGAGGCCGCCCGCACCCTGATCGACACCGCCGAGTGCTTCCTCGACACCGGCATGCGGGTCGACGCCACCGCCGAGCGACTCATCGTGCACCCCAACACCGTTCGCTATCGACTGTCCCGTTTCGAGGAACTCGCCGCGACCGATCTGCGCGGTGCGGGCACCGCACTACAGGTCTGGTGGGCGATCCAGCACCGCCGCGCCACCGGTCACGACTGAGCCCGCAACCGGGGACGCGGGAGCCGTCGCGCGCCCGCCGCCAGGGGCGTTTCCCGCGGTGCTGGATACAGGCGCCTCGCATCGAGACCACCGGACTGGGCGAATCGGGTGCACAGGTGCCGGCCTCACGGCGTGGTGAGGCAGCGCCGGGAGCGACGCAGCCTGCCGCTCCGATCATCGAGACCACCGGACAGGCGAGCTGGATGCACAGGTGCCGGCCTCACGGCGTGGTGAGGCAGCGCTGGGAGCGACGCAGCCTGCCGGTATGAATTCCCGGCCGCGCTTCTGGTTCGCGGCGATGGCTGCCTGACCCGGGACTGGAATCAGGCGGGCGAACGTGGGTATAGTTGGCACGCGCAAGTAGTTGCACGTGCTAACTAAGTGTGAGAAGGAACCGATAATGGCTCACACCACCCACGATCCCGATACCAGCACCGACCTGTCGGACGCCGGGGCTCTGGGGGATGCCGACGCGCTAGGGGCGCAACTGGTTCGGCTCCTGCGAGCCGTCGGCAGGGCCAAGCATCGGGTGATCAAACACGGTCCCGAAGGACTCGAACAGCTGGCCTACGCCATGCTGTTCACCCTGGTCCACGACGGGCCGCAACGCACCGGGAAACTCGCCGAAATGCTGCACGCCGAGATCTCCAGCATCAGCCGGCAGAGCCGGAACCTGGTGCGCCACGGACTGGTCGAGCGCGGCGCCGATCCGATCGACGGACGCGCGTGCGTGCTCAAGGCCACCGCCGACGGGGAGCGCGTCTTCGCCGAGAACCGGCGGCTGCGCAATCTCTGGATCGCCGAAATGGTGGCCGACTGGTCCACCGCCGACCGGGCAGCGTTGACCGGTCTGCTGGCGCGACTCGTGGACGGCATCGAAAAGACCACCGCAACAATCGATTCGAAACAGGGCATCGACACATGACAACAGCGACGACCGACGCGCACGCAGGCGCACCGGCAGGCGCTCCACCCCAACTGTCGCATCGACAGATCCTCACCATCCTGTCCGGCCTGCTGCTGGGTATGTTCCTGGCCGCGCTGGACCAGAACATCGTCAGCGTGGCGATCGTCAAGATCGCCAACAGCCTGCACGGGTTCGACCAGCAGGCCTGGGCCACCACCGCCTACCTGATCACGGCCACCATCAGCACCCCGCTCTACGGCAAGCTGGCCGACATCTACGGGCGAAAGTCCTTCTACCTCACCGCGATCGGGCTGTTCGTCATCGGCTCCGCGGCCTGCACGTTCGCCACCTCCATGTACGAGCTGGCGGGGTATCGAGCCTTCCAGGGCCTGGGCGCGGGCGGGCTCATGTCACTGGCCATGACGATCATCGGCGATATCGTTCCGCCCCGCGAAAGAGCCCGCTACCAGGGCTATTTCATGATGACCTTCGGTATCGCCACCGTGCTCGGGCCGGTGCTGGGCGGCTGGTTCTCCGGCTTCGACCACCTGTGGGGGATCGAGGGCTGGCGCTGGGTGTTCCTGGTGAACGTGCCGATCGGCGTGCTCGCGCTCGGTGTGGTGGCGCGTGTGCTCAATGTGCCGCACCAGCGGCGTGACCTGCGGGTGGACTGGGGCGGCGCGGTGGCGCTGGCCATCTGCGTGGTGCCGTTGCTCATCGTCGCCGAACAGGGCCGCGGCTGGGGCTGGGGTTCGGGCAGGGCGATGGTCTGCTACGGCATCGGGCTCGTCGGCCTGGTGTTGTTCCTCATCGTCGAGCATCTGATGGCGGACGCCGCGCTGATTCCCTTGCGGCTGTTCAAGAATTCCACCTTCACGGTGTGCATCGTGGGTGGTTTCATCGTCGGTATCGCCATGTTCGGCGCGATCTCCATGGTCCCGCTGTACATGCAGGTGGTGCGCGGCTTCTCGCCCACCAAGGCGGGTCTGCTCATGCTGCCGCTGGTGGCGGGCATCATGATCGGCTCGCTGGTCTCCGGTCAGGTCACCAAGCGCACCGGGCGGTACAAGATCCTGCCGGTGCTGGGCACGTTCATCATCGCCTGCGGCGGTGCGCTGTACGCGACCGTGCAGTACGACAGCGCGCTGTGGCAGCCGCTGGTCTACGGCGGCATCATCGGTCTCGGCCTGGGTGGCTGCATGCAGACGCTGATCATCGCGGTGCAGAATGCCGGGCCGCGTTCGGATATGGGTGTGTCGACCGCGGCGGCGACCTTCTTCCGGCAGGTCGGCGGCACGCTGGGCGTCGCGGTCTTCCTGACGATCCTGTTCAACCTGTTGCCGCACAAGATCACCGACGCGTTCGGCGGACACCTGCCGCCCGGATTCTCGGCCGACAAGCTCTCCAGCGTGCAGTCCAATACCGCGGGCATCGCGGCGCTGCCGGCGCAGGTGCGCGACCCCATTCTGATCGGGTTCACCAACTCGATGCACGGAGTGTTCTGGGCGGCGGCGGGAGTGGCGCTGGTGGCGTGCATCGTGCTGCTGTTCATGAAGGAGATCCCGCTCCAGGAGGCCCCGGCCGCTCCGGCCCGGGCCACCGATCCCCTGGCCGCGCAGTCCGATCCGGCGGTCGCGGCGCGCGAGGCCGAGGCCGAGTGGGCCGATGACCAGGTATGGGAGGGTGCGGCCCAGGCGATCTCCCAGCCCGAGCCGGTGCTGGCCGCGGCCGCGGCGGCGCACAGCTCGATTGCCAACGGGCACAGCGTCATCGCGAACGGCCACACCCTGCTCGCCGGTGAGCAGGCGGCGACGGCCGACGACCCGATGGCGCAGCGGATCGCGACCGCCGCACTCGGCGGAGCGGACGGCTCGTCGATCGGCGGCCGGATCCAGCGGACGGACGGCAGCCCCGTCCCGGCCGCGGCGCTCACCCTGATCGATCAACGCGGGCATCAGGTTTCGCGCGCCACCGGCGGTGACGACGGCCGCTATCGCATCGACTCGCCCGCTACCGGCAGCTATGTGCTCATCGCTTCGGCCAACGGGCACATGCCGACCGCGGTGAATGTGTCGATGAACGGGCGGTCGCCGGAACTGGACCTCACGCTGGAGGGTTCGGGCGAACTGTCCGGCATCGTGCGCACCGCGGGCGGCGAACTGCTTGCGGGCGTGACCATTACGGTGACCGATCTGCACGGCGAGGTGGTCGGCGCGGCCATCTCCGGTGACGACGGTGGTTATGTCTGCCACGGCGTCGGAGCCGGTACGTACACCCTGGTGGCCGCGGCCGAACGCCTGCGCCCGACCGCCACGGCACTGGTGGTGCCCGCCGGTGGCCTGCTGCGCTACGACATCGCACTGACCCCGACGGCGACGCTCACCGGCACGGTCCGGGGCGACGGCCGGGCGGTGCCGAACGCCGAGGTCACCGTGCTGGACGCGGCGGGCACGCCGGTCGGAACCACCCGCACCGACGCGGACGGCCACTACACGCTCACCGACCTGGACGCGGGCGCGTACACCGTCGTCGCCCGCGGCTATCCGCCGGTGACCAGCCGGGTGACCGTGCTCGGCGGCGAGGTCGAGCACTCCGTCGAGCTCGGCTACGACCTGGAAAGCACCGAGCCCGAACGGGTTCCGGAGGAACAGGGCGAAACCGAGCTCTACGCAACGAGTTCCGATCCGGCCGCGGAGTTGTCGTGACCGGCCTGACCGCCGAGATCCGCGATCCGGAGGGCTGGCCGGTCGCCGAGGCGGTACTCACCGTCACCGGCCTCGACGGCCACCAGCTCGCCCGGGCCGCCGCCGATGCGACCGGGGCGGCGGCCACCGCGCCGCTGCCCCCGGGCACGCACACCGCGGTCGTCACCGCACCCGGCCATCAGCCGGTCGCGCTGATCGCCCGCATCTCGGCCACCGGCGCGGGCACTCTCGGCGAAATCCGCTTGGAACGCTCCGCCGACACGGTCACCACCCCACCCCCGGGCCCCTGGACCATCGACCCGGCGCACTCCACCGTCCTGGTCACCGCTCGCCACCTCGGCATCGCCGGCATCAAGGCCCGCTTCGCCGAGGTCGGCGGCCGCCTCGACATTGCCGAGATCTTCGAGCGCAGCACCGGATACGCGGAAATCAAGGCCGCCACCGTCGACACCGGCATCGCCATGCGCGACGACCACCTGCGGTCGGCGGACTTCCTCGATGTCGAGCGCTATCCGCTGATCACCTTCCGTGGCAACGGATTACAGCGCACCGGCCCTACCGGCTGGTCGATGCCCGGCGCCCTGACCCTGCACGGCCGCACCCGCCCCACCGAACTCACGGTCACCTACGGCGGCTACGGCCCCGACCCGTGGGGCGGCGTCCGCGCGGCCTTCCACGCCGAAACCCTGTTGCACCGTGAGGATTTCGCGCTCGACTACAACGTCATGGTGCAGGCGGGCATTGCCGCGGTGGGCACCACCGTGCGTATCGAACTGGACATAGAGCTCATCCAGGGAGACCGGCTACCCGCGATGTAGCGCGGACGCGTTCGATATCTCTGCCTGGTGAGTATGGGGGCATCCCCGGCCCTGGGTCGTCGGAATCCGGGGATGCCACAGGATCCTTGCAGCTCCTTCCAACTATGCGGAGGCGTCAGCCCGTGGTCTCAGATGCACCAGACCACACTGCCCAGGGGGAAGCAGATAGCAATTGATCCATCAGCGGGAGTAACCGCCGTCGATGTCGAACTTGGCGTCGCGGCCGAAGCTGCCGGAGCTGCGATAGCGCCCAACGGCAGGGCAATAGCGATGGCGGCCACGAACTTGATCATTTTGCTGGACATATCTGTTCCTCGATGTCGAGTGACTTGTCCAGTGCAGCCGGGCAACCTCAGTGATTGCCGCCGAGCCGCTGCGCTGGTGATTGAGCGGCGAAGTCTGCTGAGGCAGACAGTGGTACGACTGCTGTCGCTCGTTTCGCCGCTCTCGGAAGCGGCTCATGACGCACTTCGTCGTTCTCGACCCCGACCGTTTGTCATGGTCCTGATGACGAGCGATAGCCACACGATGAAGTTGCCGAACCAGATCCTGTGTGGGAATGGTCCGGTGCCAGGCACTGTCGCCACCACGTCGACCTGGCGGCTCCGGTAGCTGTTGTCGACCGAAGCGACGTCCTCTCCACAGTTTTTGAGAAAGGACGATCTTCAGGCTAACCGCGATCGGCCAGCGTCCGCTAGGGGCCAGAAGCCTCCATTCGCGGGTCCAGCATGCCGACCAGCGGAGACTGCTCAATTGCCGAGACCGATCAGATCAGTGTCCGCAGGATCATGAAGACGGCGGCTACGCCGAAGCAACCAAGTCCGACGACCCATACCTTGAACATCTGCCGCATCGGTGTCAGCTTGCCCACAAGCCCCGCGTCCAGGTCGGCGATGTCTTGTCGCCGCGCGAATGCGGCGCCGTGTGCGCCCCAGGTTCCCACGTCGAGTTCGTTCTGTTCGAAACGCTCCAGCCAGAGCTCATCCTTGCGGCCGGCGAGGCGATGACTCGCCATCAACATGATCGACATGATCGAGACGATCAGCGCGAGGAGCGAGGAGACGACCCGCGCGACGGGGTCGTTGCCCGCTCCCATCGCGATACTGAACAGGAAGGCCTGAGCGGTCAGACTGAGCGCAGGCACCTGCCAGAGCAGATTTTCGTATTGCAGGTGCCGGTCCGCCACCGCGAAGTAGACCAGCTCCAGGTCGGGCGAACGCGGCGAAGATGGCTCGTTCACGAAAGCCTCCGAGACAGATCGCCCTCGTCGCGCCGCTCACCGATCAGTCCGGCGCGGGCCAGGAGCAAGCAGCTGACCACGAGCACCCAGACCGGAAACACCAGGGTCAGCCACCGGCTCATCTCGCTGCCGATCAGCAGCACCAGGGCGGCCAGGTAGCTGAGCGCGACGAGCCAGCGGGGCATCAGCCTGGTCTTCAACCAAATCGTCGCGAGCGAGATCATGAACACCGCGGCCATCCGCAGCGCGTAGGTTTGGCTCGCCGAGATCACCATCATCCTGGCGAAATTGATCACCTCGGTGCGGGCGGCCGGATCGGTGACGCTGTTGTTACTCGTCACAAGACCGGCGATACCAGCGGTCGCGACGAACATCATCGCGACGAAGAGCAGTCCGCTGCACAGGAATACCGTCAGGAAGAATCGGTCTTCGTGGCGTCCGAACCCGTCGCGGACGACGCCGATGAACCACAGGAAGCTGATTCCGGCGAATGGCATCAGCACGGTCGCCGTGGTGAGCGCACCGCGCCGGCTCTGCAGCCATTGCGCCGAATCCTCGACGTGGTCGGGCATTTGAATGCGGATCAGGATCAACGTCGTACCGAGTAATATCGCGAAGAGCACTCCGGCCAGTGCGGCGGCTCGCGGCGTTGACAGTTGGCCCAGAGGCGGCGCAGGCTTGCTCTGTTGCGACGGAGTCGGCATACGGTCATCCTGCCAGAATGGGTTGCCTGCCCCGGGAATTCGGCGGTATCGCCACCGCGTATCGCGGTCGGGCAGCCTAACAAATCGACAACAATTTCACCCCGACCTCAGCCGATTCGCGGCATCCGTATTCGGTGCCGAATGCAGGTTACGACACGGTCTCAATAGGTGGCTTATTGCGAAAGGTGTGGACACATGCCATCCGCCGATCAGGACTGGAGCAAACCAGCAGCGCTGGCCATTCCCAAGGAGGGCTACTTCGAACTGCAACGCGGCCGATACGGTCCCACCTTTCCACGAACCCCGGCCTGCTACGGGTTCTCGATCATCGCGAAGGTGAAACCTGGCCGGGAAGAGGCCATCCGCGCCCACGGCCAGCGGATCCAGGACGCGGTGGCCGCAAGCCCGGACGTATTGGCACCGCTCCGGCTGCACTACCTGCGGTGGCTGCTGTTCGACGTCGGATTCGGACTGTACTTCCAATATCAGGGCATCTTCGACACCGATTTCGACAAGTACACCGAAGACGCCGTGACGCTGTTCTCGCAGACGGGTATCGACACCGTCTTCACAAACCTCGAGGGATTCCCGGAGGACTGGAAGGAGAATCCGGAGTCATTCGTGGAATTCGTTCGCAAACACCAATTTCCGAGCTTCCTCGAGTACGGCGAGTACCCCTACGCCACCGCTGACGAGATCAAGAAGGCGCTGCGGGCGAAGGCGGCGTTCTCCGACATGCTCGACCAGATGCAGTAGCCCGGGGCCATGCTCGAACTCGAGGATATTCAGCACATCCTGCTGACCCGCACCCCGGCGGTGACCGGCCGCTATGAGTTCCTGTCCTTCGACGACCCCGCCGGGGGCCGGGCCTGGTTGACGCCGCTGCTGGACCGGGTGCAGTCGGCCGCGGACGTGCGCGCCACGATGGACAGTTCGCAGCGGTGGGTCACACTGGCCTTCACCTGGAATGGGTTGCGGGCACTCGGGGTTCCAGACCGAGCGCTTGCCACCTTTCCCGACGAATTCCGCGAGGGCATGGCCGCCCGGGCCGACATCCTGGGCGACACCGGCGCCAATCATCCCGACAACTGGGTGGGCGGACTGGCCGGCGCCGACCTGCATGCCATCGCAATCCTGTTCGCCCGCACCGAGGAAGAACGCCAGCGCTGCACGGCCGAACACGAGAAACTGGTGGCCGGCTGTCCGGGGGTGCGCGTGTTGTCGTTCCTGGATTTGAACGCGACACCGCCGTTCAACTACGCCCACGACCACTTCGGGTTTCGAGATCGCCTGTCCCAGCCGGTGATGGAAGGATCCGGGGAAGAACCGACCCCGGGCTCGGGCGCGCCGCTGCAACCCGGTGAATTCATCCTGGGCTACCCCGACGAGGACGGGCCACCCCACGGGCTGCCGCAGCCGGAGGTCTTGTCCCGCAACGGCAGCTACATGGCCTACCGGCGGCTGCAAGAACACGTGGGTGCCTTCCGGGACTTCCTGCGTGAGAACGCCGACACGCCGGACGGGCAGGAGCTCCTCGCCGCCAAAATCATGGGCCGGTGGCGCAGCGGCGCGCCGCTCGTGCTGTCACCGGACCACGACGATCCCCAGCTCGGTGCAGATCCCTTGCGCAACAACGATTTCAACTACAAGCAGATGGACCCGCACGGTTATGCGGTGCCGCTGGGCTCGCATGCGCGCCGACTCAACCCGCGTGACACCGCGGTGAACATGAACCGGCGCAGGATGATTCGCCGCGGTGCCACCTACGGGCCGGCGCTGCCCGAGGACGCGCCCGACGACGGCGCGGACCGGGGCATCGCCGCGTTCATCATCTGCGCCAGCCTGGTTCGCCAGTTCGAGTTCGCCCAGAACGTCTGGATCAACGACAAGGCATTCCACGAACTCGGCAATGAGCACGACCCCATTTGCGGCGCCCAGGACGGCACCCTGGAATTCACCATCCCCAAGCGCCCGATCCGAAAGGTGTTCACGGGCCTGCCCGCCTTCACCACTCTCAAAGGCGGAGCGTACTTCTTCCTGCCCGGTATCAGCGCCCTGCGCTACCTGGCCACGCTCGAAAACCGAGAGGTGACCTCATGAGCAGCCTGCCGACGGCACGCACCTACAACCAGAGCCACATTCCGCGCATGGCCGACGGGCGGCGGCGGGTCAGCATCTACTGGACGTGGAGCTACCCCTGGGAAGCCCAACGCGACCCCGCCGAAATCTACAACCGTTTCTCCACGATGACCGAGGTCCGCAACGTCACCTGGCCGGCCTACGAGACCCCCGAATACGACAAGGACCATTTCCTGCAAGGTATCGCCGGCACCCTCGAGCTGTTCCACCGCTCGACACTGGATTTCCAGCAGCTGGCGGGGCAGGCCACCGGCCATCCCGTCGCGGTCTTCCAGCGCATCGATCAGGCCGGCTACTTCCTGCCCATCGACGAACGCATCCTGGCCGACACCGACACCCTGATGGTGTTCGGACTCGACCATGTCCTCGCCGAACAGCAGGCCGCGCCCGAGGAGATCGACGCCATCCGTGCGTGGCTGCAACGGGAGGGCACCTGTCTGCTGCTGGCGCCACACCACGACGTCGGCTTCACCGACGACAACGCGCAGCGACAGATCGAATACCAGCATCACGGCGATCCGCTCGTGCCCCGCCAGCAGCGATTCGGCCAGTACACGCGCTCGCTGATGAAAGCGCTCGACGTGCCGGTGCACAACATCTGGGGCCTACGCCCGGCAGTCGTCGAAGGCACAGATCAGATCGCCCCCGTCACCGCGTTCCGCGACCTGGACACACCCCAACTTCTCGACCAGGTCACCACATTCAACTTCCACCCCCATCTGCCCCACTACCAGCTCACCGCGCCCGAAAGCGACTCACTCCGAGTGCTGGCCAGCCAGCGCGTCGACCCCCACCGACCGCACCCCTTCACCAGCGCCGGAAACACCGAATTCAACACCTTGATCTGGATGCCGCCCGCCGGCCCGCGCGCCGGCGACATCCTGCTCATCGACTCCACCAACTTCACCACGCTCTTCGGCGGCACCGACAGCCTCAGACACCTCTGGCACAACCTCGCCACCATGAAATGACCTGGCGCCCACGGTGCGCACATAGGCCATCGCCGCACCCTACGGCGCCCGGGTTGGTTAAGGTGCAGCCGCGGCAAGCAGGTCGAGGTAGCGGCGAGCGAAAAGGTAGGCGTCGCCCGGCCATCGGGCGGACAGGTAGTTGCCATCCAAGACGACGAACGCGGGGTTGTCGTCGGTGGCAGTGCCGCGTCTAACGAGTTCGATTGGCCCCCTTCGAAATTGGCTGTCGGGATGGACGAGGGCGTCGCGAACCTCGTCCTCGACGTATGCGGAGTAGGTGCGGTAGTAGCGGCCCAAGCGCCAAGCGGTGAGAAAGTAGGCGGTACGTTCCATATATTTCGGTAGGCAGGTGGTGCTGCGGTCGGCCAGCACACTGCGGCCCGTGGACGGGTCGTTGGCGCGGGCCAGCACCAGTACTCCGTGGCAGATCGCGCCGACCGGACGCTCCAGTGCCCAGAACCTGGCGACCTGTTGTTGTAGCAGGTCGGAACCGAGGTACTGCCGCATGCGGGGTGCGTGGCCACCGGGCAGAATGAGCCCGTCGTATTCCTCGACCTCGAGGTCGGACCAGGACACCGTCGCCCGAAATTCGGGAGATTCGGTGAGTTGCCGGTAGTACTGCTTCGGCTCGTCCTCGGCCCCCAACTGCCCGAACAGCACTCCGGTCAGCAGCCGTGGATCGGCGTGGGGCACGGTGCCGGCGTGCTCGGTCGCGAATACCACCTGGTGTCCAGCGTCGGTAAGAATCCGCCAGGGCACCGCCACCTCGGTGACATCGAAATCGCTGTCGGGGAGCGGCATCAATACGCGCATGACGGCATTATTACAGGCTTCGTCTCCGTGGCCGGATCGAGCAACCTACCTGCCGAGATAGCCCTCAACGCCGGGCTGCCGCCGAATGCACTACGGCACAAGGCATCTTTCGACCAGCCCAATATTCGACATCGCCGATACGGCACAGCCATTATGTGGTTCGCAGGTCTTCGGCCTGGGCACCGCCGCTGTTCGTTCACAGCACTGCGATCGGTGACCAACAGACCCTGCCCCCGGGCCGACGCTGCCACCCGGCCCGGGGAAATCGACTCATCCTTCCTGCCTCGCCCGAGACGAGCCGGGTCAGGCGAAGCGGCGGGCCTTGGCGACGAGGGCAGCTCGGCCGCGCGGGGTGATGCGGTAGCGGCCACGCGGGCGACTAGGAGTGATGAGTCCCCGGGATTCCAGGCGGGAGAGGGCATTTCGGGTGCGCCAGCTGGTCAGTGCGGCGGACTGCTGGATTTGCGGGGCGGTCAGAACACGATCCGGGTGGAGGGTGGTAAGTACCGCTACTTCGGCGGGAGTCATCGGGTCACCTCAGGGTTTGGGGGCGATGGCGGCCGGTGGGATGGCCTGGCGGACAGGGGATGTCGAGGTGCCCGCCGGTGGACAGGGGCAGGCGGAGGGTGGTGGGGCGGGACTCGCGACCGAGGCGGTACGAGTCCCACGCGGTGCGGGCGGTGATGGCGGTGCAGACCACGATGATGGACAACAGCGCCCATGCGTCCCAGGGCATTTCGGACTCCCTTTTGCGAGGAATTCTTCGAGATTCGGTGTGGCGCGCCGTATTCAGTAGACACTGCTCGGGACGAATTGACACCATCGAATCGTGCAATTCATTCCAATTCGTTGGACATCCACCGAGGGCTATTCCAGTACGGAACTTCCCAGATAGAGAGGCTAACGAAATGGCGGGATCGACATTGCCCCGCAGGGCATTTGGACGTGCGCTCCGAAGCTTTCGCCTTCAGGCCGGAAAGGGGCAACTCGCGGCCGGTCGGCATATCGAGATGTCACCCCAGAGCGTCGGACGACTGGAGGACGGCCAGCGGGTCAAGATGTGCACAGCACAGATCAGGGACCTACTCGAGTTCTACGGCGTCCCCAATCCGAGCCCGAAACGGGACGAGGTGCTGCGGTTGTGGGAGGAGGTCAAGCAACAGGATCTCATCATGAAGGCGCAGGGCGGCACCGCCGGCTGGTGGCGGGCCTACAGCGATCAGCTGGCTGCGCACTTCGATCACTACCTGAGACTGGAGGAAGAGGCGGATCACCTGACAACACATCAACTTTCGCTGGTACCTGGCCTGTTGCAGACCGCTGAGTACCGCCGAACCCTCATCAGCTTCGCCGAGCTGGAACTGTCCGCCGTCGATATCGAGCGCCGCCTCGAGTTCTCCGCCCGGCGGCAGGCGCGGCTCGAACAGGACGACTTCCGGCTCGACGCGCTGCTGTCGGAGGCGGTGCTGCGACATCGCCCTGGCGGACCGTCCGTCATGGCCGCACAGCTGCGGCGGCTCAGTGAGGCCGGCGAGCGCGAGAACGTATCGATTCGAGTGGTCCCTGCCGCCACCGAAAACAACTGCGGTCTGGTGGTGCGGTCTTTCACGCTGCTCGAATTCCCGCCACTCACAAACAGATTGGTCGAGCCGCCGGTCGTCTACATCGAAGGCTATGAAGGGGCGATCTATCTCGAACAGCGGGAGGTCATCGCACGGCATCGGCGGGCCATCGACACTCTCCGGCAGGTAGCGTTGAGTGAGGACGCCAGCCGCGATCTGGTGTGGCGCATCGCGAAGGAGTGCACCGCGTGAGCTTCGATCTTTCCAACGCCCAATGGTTCAAGTCCAGCAAGTCCCCGAACGCTTCGGAGTGTGTCGAGATCGCCTTCGCCGACGATGCCGGGCTCGTCGGGGTGCGTGATTCGAAGGATCCGGGTGGGCCGGTGCTCGTCTTCTCCGGTGCGCAGTGGGATCGATTCCTCGGTAGTGGGATCTGGCGATGAGATGCAGCTGGTGATCTCGGCGGATGGAGGCGGAGATCACCAGCGGGGAATTTGCCCTGGTCGCTGAATATTTGCCATCGTGTAGGTAGCCCCCGATTGGGGGCCCGGACGAGGGAGCCGTACCCGGTGTGCGACAAGACGGCCTTCGGAGGTTGTCATGTCGTGGCTGGTGTTGGTCGTGTCCGGGGTTTTCGAGGCCGTGTGGGCCACCGCGCTCGGGAAGTCGGACGGGTTCACCCGGCTCGGGCCGACGGTGGTGTTCGGGGCGGCGCTCGTGGTGAGTATGGCGGGGCTGGCCTATGCCATGCGGGGGCTGCCCGTGGGGACGGCGTACGCGGTGTGGGTGGGGATCGGGGCGGTGTTGACCGTCGTCTATTCCATGGCTACCGGCGGGACCGCGGTGAGTGCGGTCAAGCTGCTGTTGCTGGGTGGGATCGTGGCGTGCGTGATGGGGTTGAAGCTGATCGGGTAGCCGCTATTTCGGAGGTTGCAGCTTGACCGCGTCCGCGGGGACGCTGGGAACCGATTGCACGGTCTGGGTTTTGGCGGCGGGGTCCGTGAGGAGCAGCCGCCAATCCTCGGACGCCCAGAGCACCGTCTCGGTGGTCGCGGTGATGCTGGCGTCGGAGTAAGTGGCGTAGACGGTGAGATCGGCGCGGTCGGGGGTGTAGGCGGTGAGCTTGTAGGCCGTGATGTGGGGGGCCACCACCGGATTGGCGGGGGCGGTGATCGAGACCTGCGCGCGGGCCAGCACCCAGGAGTCCTTGGCTGGACCGGGAATCAGCGAAATGGCCGCCACCTGCGGCCAGGCGCCGTCCGGGGCCAGTGATAGCCGGGTGCTGTGATTGATGGCGGCCAGCGCCGCGCCCTGCGGGGTGTGCGAGAAACCCGCGGCGGTGGTGCCGAGTTTGCTGGGACCGTCGTGACTGCCGATGGGCAGTTGGACTCCCTGGTAGTTCTCCCAGTGCACGTCGGCGGGAGCGCGGGCCGGATCGACCGGTGTGGTGGTCGTTTTCGCGGCGCTCTGATCACTGACTCCGCAGGCAGCGACGCTGAGCACGACCGCGGAGACGAGCAGGGACGGGGCCGCGGCGGCGAAAGTTTGCGCATGGTGTGCTGGCTTGGCGCGCATGAGGATTCCTCCGGATGGACCTGGGCATGGTCGAGAAGTGTTGCGGTGAAGCCGGTTCGGATGACGCGCGGGCGGGCGACGTGTCGTGATCCTACGAGTGCCGGACGCTGATCTACGAGTGTTGCTCGGCTCGGTTTAACAATTCGTCACTCCTGTCACGGAACCGGTTGTGGGGGCTCACGATCCGGGTAAGATCAGGGCCGCAACATGATCATCGCAGGTGGTGGGGTTCATGATGGATCACCGGGACCTGGTTCCGGTGGGCCACCTGTGTAGTCGGCCAGGGGTGCGGAATGCCATGGCATCCGGGGGGATTCGGGCCGTGCGTCCGGTGCTGTCCATTCGGGGAAGGGGAATTGGGGACATGAAGACCACACGAACTTCGATCCTGTTGTCGATGCTGCCCATCGCGCTGGTGGCCGGCCAGGGCGTGGCCGCCGCGGCCCCGGGCCAGCCGGGCCTCGCCGTACCCGGCGACGGGCAACCGGGCCTGAGCACCCAGCCGCAACAACCGCCCGCGAATTCCGCACCCAGCCCGGCGGATTACATCCCGGATCCACCCATCACGCCCCCGAACCGTCCCCGGCCGAAGCAGCAGACAACGCCGCAGCAGGACACCATCATTCAGCCGCAGGTCCAGCCGACTGAACCGCAGGACACCCAGCCTGGTCAGCCCGCCGCGAATACGCCCGAAGTGATGCCTGCGGACCCGCACAAGCTGCGAGTGGGCACGGGCGGCGTCGAGTTGCCGGACTGGATCGATACCAAGACTCGCGATAAGGCACAGGCCTATCTCGACATGGCGGAGTGGCAGATCGCGGCCGCTTACGACCGAATGGGTTTCTCGCGAGACGATTCCGACCGAATGGCGGCTTCGAGCTCGATGGGTGCGCTTCTCGGCGCGGGCACGGTTGGCGTGGCCGCACCAGCAGTGCTGGCGCCGATCGGCTGCGGCGTTGGCGCGGTAGTCGGAGCGCTGGCCGGTGCTGCTATCGCCGGTGTTCCAACTGCCGGGGTTGGAGCGCCTGCGGGCGCAATCGTCGGTGGCATAGCGGGTTGTGTCGGCGGCGGCTCGCTCGGCGGGCTCGTCAGCGTCCCATTGGTAGTCGGCGGCGGCGCACTCGCTGCCCTCGGCGCAGGTGCACTCAGCGGCGGCGATGCGACGCAGCCAGCACCTCCTGCTCCCCCTGCTTTGATCGATACCGCTGCGCAGGTGCCGGTTTCGGATCCGGTGACGGGTTTGCCCGGGGTACGGCCGGTTTCGGCGATCGCCGGATTGCCCGCGCCGATCGCGCAGGTGGCCGCACCAGTGGTGCAGCAGGTCGCCGCAACCGTCGAGCAGCAGGTCATGCCGGTGGCGCAGCAAGTTGCCACCACGGTCGAGCAACAAGTCGCGCCGGTTGCGAAGCAAGTGGCCGCCACGGTTGAACAGCAGGTCGCGCCGGTCGCGCAGCAGGTCGCAACCACGGTCGAGCAACAGGTCGCGCCGGTGGTGGAGCAGGCGGCTACCGGGGTCGGGCAGCAGGTGGCCGCGGTGGCGCCGCAGGCCGCGCCAGTGGTCGAGCAGGTGGTGGACGGCGTGAACGCACAGGTCGACTCGTTCCGCGCCGCCGTGGCGCAGATGCCCCCGCTCACTCCCGAAGCCTTCATGGCTGCCCTGCAACCCGCCTCGCCGGGTGCGTGACCGGAACGGCACGGGCAACGCCGTGACTCCAGACACCAACGCCTCCGACTCCACCCCAGGCCACTTACCTCCAGCCACCTGCCCACCCCCGCATCCCGACCTGACCCGAGCCGACCGCGCCCACGACTTCCTCGCCCTCGACCCCGATCCCGCCGTCCAGGCATCCGCCACGGCCCGGACCGAAGACCGCGCGGCCCAGGCCGAAAGCACCGCGCCACAAGCCAATAACGGCGCAGCCCAGACCCAAAGCGGCACCCGCAGAACCGAATACGGCACACCCCGGGTCGAAAGTGGCGTAGCCAGGGCCGAAAGCAGTACCACTCCACACGCGGCCGACCCGGCACACCGAAGACCCGGCACTGCGCAACTCGAATCCGCTGCAGCTCAGCACCGAACCGGCACTGGTGAACGAGAACCCGAAACAGGTCGGTGGGAACCCGACAGGGGTCGGCCGGGGCGGGGTGCGGCCGCGCGGGTAATCAGCGCGGGGCATTCGGGAGCTGTTTCGGCTGGCGGCGGGGGCGCTCGAGGTACTGGCGGTGGGGTCGACGGGGGCTTGGGTGAGGGTCGGGTTGGGAGTGAAGGCATGGACGGTCGAGGTGGGGCGGGGCGGCATCGGGCTGCGGAGGTTTGGGAGGGGTTCTCGGCGGAGCGGGATAGGGGTGGCGGGAATGTGAGTGGGGGGCGGCCGGTGATGCCGGTGCTGGCTCCGGGCGGTGGGGAGCCGGTGGGGGCGGTGGAGGCGGAGACGCCGGGGTGGGCCTCGTGGCTGACGGAGGGGGCGGTGCCGGCGGCGAGTGAGGCGGGGCGGCAGTCGGTTCGGGCGGACGAGTTGCGGGCCGAGGATCCGATGGCGGCACTGGTGTCCGAGGCGCGGCGGCGGGCGGAGCAGACGCAGCGGCGGTTGCGGATCCGCAATCGGGCACTCGCGATTGCCGGAGTTTCGCTCGCGCTGGTGCTGGTGGCGGGTGCCGGGTGGCTGGCGCTCACGCCGGGCGATTCACCGGCGCCACAGGCGGTTCCGGCGACCAGTGCGGCGGGCACGAGCACGTCCGGCGGGAATCAGCCGGGGCTGGTCGCCTGGTGCCAGGAAATCAGTACGCCGCAGCGGGTGAGCGGCGACACCGCCGGCGACCTCCTCAGTGGGCCCGGCGTCATCATGCACCTCGAATACGCCTGGTACGTGCTGCGCGACGTGGGCGCGGTCCGCGCCCTGCTCACCCCGGACGCCCGCGTCGCCCCGGAACAGGCCACCCGCGATGCGATTTCGGCCACCCCGGCCGGCACCGAGCACTGCGTCACCATTACCGGCGCGGACGCCGACCGCTGGAACGTCACCGTCGACGAGAAACACCCGGACGGCACTCAGACCTCCTGGCAGCAGGTCATCACCACCGCCGCCCGTGACGGCCAGGTCCGCATCACCTCCATCGTCGCCGGAAGTCGGTGAGCCATGGTCGACATCGACGACCGGCTCCGCTCCACTCCCCCCGGTCCCCCCACACCCCGGCCCGGTCTCGCACAGCCGAACACGAGTGCAGAGGTGGAGGCGCGGCTGGTGGAGGCGGCGCGGGCGAGTGCGGCTGGGGGCGAGGGGGATTCGGGGCTCAGTGAGCTGATGCAGCCCGGGCCCGCCGGTTCGCCCACCGATGGCGTGCCATTGCGGGGCGGGCAGGGGCGGCTGGTGCGGGCCGCCGTGCCGCCGGTGCTGGTGCTGGGCGGGTCGGGGGCGTCAGGAGCCAGTACGACGGCGCTGGGGCTGGCCGCGGCGGCGGCCGTGGACAGTGACGGCGAGGTGTGGCCGGTGGTGGTGGACGCGACGCTCGGGGGCGGGGACGTGGCGTTGCGCGGGTGTGACGCGGCGGCTCCGGTGGGGAGCTTGCAGAAGTGGCTCGGCACACCGTATCCGGGGCTGGCATCGAGTGTGGGGGCATGCTCGGGGCAGACGTCGACCGGAGTGCGGGTGCTGGGGCGGACGCCGGACCCGTTGCCGCGCAGGGAATCCCTGGTGTCGGTCGCGCGGCATCTCGAAAACGCGGGATTGCTGGGGGTTTTCGATGCGGGCGCACCGGTCACCAGCCGATTGGCGGCCCCGCTGCTGGCGGACCCCCGGGTCGGGCTGGTGATCACCGTGGCCGCACGTCCCGACGCCATCAACCGCCTCCAGCCCGCCCTCACCTGGCTGGACGAGAACTTCAGCGAATTCGTCGTCGGCGACGCGGTCATCGTCCTCACCGAACAGGTACCCGGTTCGGCCGCAGCGGTTCTCGACCATGTGCGCACCCACCTCGGCTCCTGGGTCCGCGCCGTGGTCCCGATCCCCTTCGACCTCCACCTCGCCACCGGCGGCCCCATCACCTGGCATCACCTCACCGCCCCCACCCGCGACGCCTACCTCACCCTCCTCGGAGCGCTGCGATGACCACGCTCCACGACCCGCACCGCGCATCGCCACCAGACCCGGCACCGCACGCCGCCCACACCCCGGCACCGCACGCCACCGACAACTCGGGTCCAGCACCACACACCGCCCACAGTCCCTTAGATGGCGACGAGACAACCTCTGGTCGGCCGTCTATGCCGAGCGCCGCATGGCAACCACTCGGTGGCGGCGAATGGCATAGCGGCACAGTACGTTCCGACGCACCAGAACCAGGGCCTGTCGCCTCGCCCGCACCGGGACACTCCGACACGACCGCACCGGGACACTCCGACACGACCGCACCGGGACACTCCTACGCAACCGCACCGGGACACTCCGACGCAACCGCACCGGGATACTCCGACGCGCCTCCACCCGGGCAGCCCGCGCCTACGGCTCCACCCGTGCCGATGTGGCATCGAGCGGTGCCGAATCGGCCGCCGCGGCCGCCACTGGTGTGGCTGGTGGGCGTGCACGGCGGCGCGGGGGTGAGCAGTCTCGCGGCCAGTCTCAGCTGGGCGGGGGACGCGGGGCAACGGTGGCCCGCGCGGATCGGGCTGGCGGGGGATCTGGATTCGCCGCTGGTGGTGCTCGTCGGGCGCAGTCATCTGCGCGGGGTGAATGCCCTGCATCGGGCGCTGCTGGCGCATCAGGCCCGGGCCACGCCCGCCGGCAGCCAGGTGGTCGGCGTGGTGACCGTGTCGGATTCGGCCCGGCCGCTGCCGATTCCGGTCGCGCAGCGGCGCGAGGAGATGGAGGGCCTGGCCGTCGCGCTGGGCGCCCGCACCTGGCGGCTGGGCTGGCTCGAACAGTGGCGCGCCCTCGAACCCTACGAAATGGCGGAATGGGATCCCGCCGCCGGTGGCTCACCGGTGGACGACGGGGATCCCACTCGCACTCCCCCGCAACCGGTTCGGCTTCTGGCCGAGCAGATCCTCACCGCGGCGCGCATTGCCGGGGCGCGGATCACCGAACGCGCGCAGCACGGCGCGGAATCAGCCAGTCCATAACCTGAACGAGGTGCGACGTGCATCGAAAACTGCTGCCCAGCGTGGGGTTTCGGAGTTCGGCACTCTTGACCGCGGCCGTCTGCATCGTGGCGGCGGCCGCCGTCGGGCCTGCTGTGCTGAATACGGCGGAAGCCCGGGGCGGGCCGCCGGACACCACGGTCCCCATCGACAAATGCCCGGCGCTGTTCGCGCTCGGCGTCCAGGGCACCGGCGAATCCTCCCCCGACGCCGCCGTCACCACCGACACCGGCATGCTGTCGGAAGTCTTCCGGCCCATGATGGCCGCCGCCAGCGACGCCGGTCTGGTGGACCGGGCCTACGTGCCCTACGAGGCGTCCTTCGGCGGCGCGGTGTCGGTGTCCACCACCACCTACAGCCAGTCGGTTACCGGCGGCCTGGACCGGCTGCGGTCCATGGCCAGACAGGTCACCGACCGCTGCCCCAGCACGAAACTGGCCATCGCCGGGTACTCGCAGGGCGCGCATGTGGCCTCGCAGTTCGCACAGGAGGTCGGCGCGGGCCAGGGCACCGTCCCGGCCGACCGGATCGCGGCCGTCGCGCTGTTCGGCGATCCCAACCGCAATGCCAACGCGCCGCTGTTCCCGGGCAAGCCGGATCAGAAGCTGCCCACCGCCGCACCCGGCACGAACGGCAAATCCGTAGCGGCACTGGGGGATCCGCCCGCCACCAAGACCGCGTCCGGGGCGGGCATCGCCCCCGACAGCGCCACCCTCGAGAACTTCGGCACCCTCGTAGGGCGGGTCGCCGAATTCTGCACCGAGGGCGATCTGGCCTGCGATACCCCGGTGGGTGCGCCGCTGGTGCGGACCGTCGCCAATATCGCTGGGCAGGTGGAGATTTCGGCCGGTGACCCGATCGGGTCGCTGAAATCCATCGCAGAGGCGCTGGCCTACACCTCCATCAAGACCGCCACCTCGGTGGTGAACAAAGACGTGTCCGGCAACTCGCTGTCGGATCTGTCGTACCAGCCGCAGAAGTCGATCTCGCAGCGCATCGCAGACGCCTCCGACCCGAACACCCAGGTCGACGTCCCGGGCGCGTTCCAGGCGCTGCTCAAGGTCGGCACCATCGCCATCAATTCCATTGTGGCCGTGGTGAAGGACATCCTGACCCCGGCCAATATCACCGAGATCGCCACCGCCGGACTGGCCAACCCCCTCGCCGGGCTCGCGGTGTTCGGGGCCAAGCTGGTCGGCGCGGTCACCAACCTGGTGCCGCCCACCACCATCAGCCGGCTCACCACCCAGGCATTCACGGCCGTCACCCAGAACGTCACCGACAACAAGGATCTGCTCGACATCACCACCTGGGTGCGGTACTGGGACACCGCGCAGAAGCACGACTACACCCACGCCCAGGGCGCGGGATTCGGAGAGAGTCCGACCGACTGGGTCGGCCAATGGTTCGCGGCCGTCGCCCACGACCTGTCCGGGGCCGCCACCCCGGGCGCCATCCCGAGTGGTGGCAGCGACAAACCCACGCTGGGAATGGATTTCGCGGGCACCTCGACGACGCCCACCAGCGTCGCACCCAATGGGCAGTTCCCGCTCGGCGGCGGCACCGGCACCGGCACGCCCGGCAGCGGCGTCCCGGTACTGAGCTTCTCCCCCGCCCCGACCACACCCACCACCAGCGGGGCGCCACTGATCCCCGACCTCAGCCCGCGGGCGACGCCATGAGCACCACCGAATCGGAGTCGCGGACAACGGAATCGGAGCCGCCCACCCCGCTGCAGGCGGGCGCGCAGGCGTACACGGGCAGCTGGTCGGACTGGATCACCGGCGCGGCCGGGCCGGTGCGCTCCGGATACGGCGAGTACCCCGAGCAGTCCGGCAGGGTCAGCGCGGCCCGCCACGAGAGCTACGCGGCCGATCGTGACGAGTACGAAGCCGACGAATTCGACGACGAGTACGACGATTTCGACGACGAGGACGAGTACTACGAGCCGCGGTCGGCGGAATCGAATCCCCAGCAGGCGTCCGGCTGGGCCGCCGCCGCTTCGGAGTACAGCGGGCCCGGCGCCCGGCCGGCCTCCGGTCCGTTCCACGCTCGGTCGATCGACGACCCGCCGGACACCCGGCAGGCGAGCGCGTCGCACGCCCGGCTGGGCCGCGTCCGGGCAGGCGATCCGCCACGGACGCTCACGGCCTACGCCCCGGCCCGGCACGCCGCGGGCACCCACGGTCCCCCGCCGGGCTACCCGACCGCCCGCCGACCCCTGAAGCGGGCCGCGCGGCCGACCAGGCAGCGACCGAGATTCGTACTCCCCACGCTGAACGGCGGCCAGTGGGCCGTCCCCCTGCTCGGCCTGCTCGCCGTCCTCGCGGTGACGGCCGCGATCGCGGTCCAGATCGCCAAGGTCACCGGTGGCGACGCACCCGCAAAACCCCATGTCGCCACGCCTCAGGCCGCACCCGCCGCATCCACGCCCACCGCAGCCTCACCCACCGACCAACCGGCGTCGGGCCTACCCGCCAACCTCTGCCCCAACGAGGTGAAGGGCGGCAATGTCCGCGGTAACGGGCCCGGCAGTACCAAGTCCGGCCCGGACGCCATTCTCGCGCTGCAGAACCGCTACTACGTCGACCGCTCGGGCAAGGCGGTCCGTGAGATGTTCGCGCCGGACGCACCCACGCCGACCGTCGACCAGATCCAGGCCGGTATCGACAGCATCCCGGTGGGCACCACCTACTGCGTGCAGATCATGCCCGGACCCTTCGACGGCCAGCACATCATGGTCGTCACCGAACAGCACCCCGACGCCACCAAACGCACCTGGTCCCCGCAGCTGGTCATCACCACCAAGATCGGAGACGCGACCCTCATCTCCGCCATCGTGCCCATGAACGAGGACACCCCCAAATAGCCGCCGCGCCACGACCGGAACACCGCCAACCCCGCCCCGGCGGCACGCCGGGGCAACTCAGGGTTTGCCAGCCGTTTTGGAAATGCGGGGCGGGTGGGCTAGTGTTCTCTCTCGCAGCCGGACGGGCCGAAGCGGGCCGGATGGAAGCGATGCGGATGTAGCGCAGCTGGTAGCGCATCACCTTGCCAAGGTGAGGGTCGCGGGTTCGAATCCCGTCATCCGCTCAACACAGACAACGGGACGCAGCGCTCGAGCCGCGAAAGTTGTTCTTGCGCAGTAGATCCCGAGCATATTCGCAGCCATATCGGCCCGATTTCCCGGTAACCTTGTCAGAGTGACCATGTTGCTCAGCGCCTTCCACGACACTGTGCTTTCCCAACACGCCGTGCTCGCCCAGCTCGGCAACCCGACACCGGAGACACCGCCGGTGGCGGACAAGCTCATGAAGCTCGTCCGGTACTTCACCTGGTTCGTGTTGCTGTCGGGTGTCCTGGGCATCACCTACGCCGGTGGCCGCTTCGCCTGGGAGAAGTGGTCGGGCGGCGGGCTCGCCTCCCCGAAGATGGTGGCCGGAGCGATGATCGGCGGAATCATCGCCACCAGCGCGGGCACCATCATGAATGCCGTCATCGGATCCTGACCGTTCCACGGCAACTCCGGCCGTTCAGCGCGTGGTGCGCCGTGTGTCGGTGGGCACCGTTAGGCTCGTCGAACCGACTGGCGAAGACGGGTAGGGGCCTTGACGACGAGCAATGCACGCACCGCGCGCACCACACCGCGCGACGACCCGGCCGAGGGAGTCGACTTCGGGCTGGAGCACGTCAACGAGGTGCTGGCCGCCATGGCCGGCGATGTGGTGGCCGATCGGCCACGCGATGCCGAGTTGATCACCTGCCGGCTCGGACTGGACGGGGAGGGTCCGGAGACCCTCATGCTGCTGGGCGCGCGATTCGGGGTCTCGCGCGATCGAGCGCGGCAGCTGTACACGCGGGCCGTGGGCACCATGCTGCGGCAGACACTGGCCATCGGGCAGCACGATCTGGGGGTGTTCGCGGAACGGTATCCCGTGGGGTGGGGTGATGAGCGACTGGTGCGGACACTGCTCGCGGAAACCTATGCCACCGACGGCGATATCGCGGCCCAGGACTGGGCGTATCTGAAGCTGCGGCTCGCCGGGCACGATCTGCAGGACTCGAAACGACTGGCGGGCTTCGTCTTTCAGCGCATCGCAGGGTGGCAGCAGAAGGGGCGCTGGCATCTGCTGCCCGCGGCGCAATCCGACGACACACCCGACGACATGTGGAATACGTGGCTGCGGCGCGTCGAATGGAGCGACGGCAGCCCCGAGGACCTCCCGGTCCTCCCGGCCGGACGCCTGGACTACGACGATGACGGCCGCGGGCGCATGTACTCCGAAAAGCTCGGCCGCGAAGTCACTTTCGACACCGCCCTGCAGGCGCGCCTGCTCCGCCTGCTGGACGCCAGCCCGCGCGTGGAATCCTTCCGCGAGCTCCCCGCCGCCGTCACCTACGACCTCGATGGCGCCGACCGCGTCCACTACCCCACCGCCGCAGCGCGATTCACCGATGGCCGCACCGTCCTCATCGACGTCCTCCCCCTCGCCCACACCGCCCTGCACCCCCAGCGCGCCCGCGCGGCAGCTTCCCGTGCCCACGCCTTCTCCCGCGGCTGGGGCTGGCTCACCTGGACCGGCAGCCGCGACGGCATCCAGGAACTGCTGTCGCGCACCGTGAATTCCCACCACGAGTCCACCCTGACGAGCCGACTGTCCACGGGCCCGATGAGCTGGCCCGCCCTCGATGCCTACCGCACCGAGACCGGCATCGACCTCCTCGACCTCGCCGCCCTGGTCCTACGCCACGACTGGCACTGGCACCGCGCCCCCTTCCGCCTCACCCGCTGACCCGCTTCAAGTCAGGGAACTCTCACCGGGGAATTTCGCCCGATACCCCGCGCTGTGAGCTCCCTGATCTTGAAACCCTGTGGGGGACCGGCGTGGCCCGGGTCTCGGCACGGGCAGATTCGGCGGCATCTCGATCATTCGCCTGATGGCCGGCGAGGTGGTCACCATCTGGCCGGAGCATCTCGGCCAGCGGTCTTCTATCGGGGCGCAGAACGGTCGAGGTCGTGGCCGAATCAACTCGTGGCGGTGCCGAATCGGCATGCGACGCTGACCGATCAACGCACGATGGTGCTGAACCCGCATGCGACGCTGCCGAATCAGCTCGGCACGGCGCTGAACCAGCACTCGGCGGTGCCGAATCAACTCGTAATGGCGCCGAATCAGCTTGCGGCGGTGCCGAATCAACTTGCGGCGGTACCGAACCAGCGGGGCAGGACTTCGAGCAGGTCCTGCTGGTCGGAGCCGGACCAGGCGATGTGGCCGTCCGGGCGGAGCAGGATCGCGGGGGTGGTGAGTTCCTCGCTGACATCGACCACGTGGTCGACGCGGTCGGACCAGCCCTGGACCGACAGCCGGCCGGCCTGGTCGAGGAGGAGGCCCCGTCCCTGGTGCATGAGCTCGTAGAGGCGGCCGCGCTTCAGGGCCACATCACGCTGGCGGCGACCGCGGAGGTCGTCGCCCGGGCCGAAGTCGTAGCGGACGCCGAGGGCGGTGACGCGTTCGATCAGGAACCGGTGGACCTCTTCGAATTCCATCAGTTGGCCGAGCAGGCGGCGCAGGGCCTGGGGGCCGGGTTCGAGGGAGGTGAGTTCGCTCATGGCGCGGGCGGTGTCGAGGACGTCGGCGGCCACCGGGCGGCGTTCGGATTCGTAGGTGTCGAGGAGATCGGCCGGGGCCCAGCCGTTCACGGCCGCGGCCAGCTTCCAGCCCAGGTTGAACGCGTCCTGGACGCCGAGGTTGAGACCCTGACCACCATTGGGCGGATGGACGTGCGCCGCGTCGCCCGCCAGGAAGACGCGGCCCGACCGGTAGGCGTCGGCGAGACGGGTGGCGTCGCCGAAGCGGGAGAGCCAACGGGGTGAGTGGGCACCGAAATCGGTGCCGGCGATGGCCCGGACCTGGCGCTTGAGCTCGTCGAGGGTGGGCGGGACATCATTGTCCTCGGCCACGCCGTCGGCGGGGGCGCCCAGCCGGTACACGCCATTGCCCAGCGGCATCGCACCGAAGCGCCGATGCGTCTTGTGCAGTTCGGTGACCAGCGCCATCACCTCCTCCTGCGGTGTGGTCAGCTCCACCTCGCCCATCAGCGTCTCGAGCCGGGCGGGCTCGCCCGGAAACCCGATGCCGAGCAATTTCCGCACCGTGGACCGCCCGCCGTCACAGCCGACCAGGTAACGCGAGCGCAGCCGGGAACCGTCGGCCAGCTCGACCGTCACCCCGTCCGCGTCCTGGCTCAGCCCGGCCACCGCACACCCGCGCCGGATCTCCGCGCCCAGCTCGACCGCGCGCTCGGCCAGCAGGCGATCGGTGATCGGCTGCAGCAGACCCAGCACGAACGGAAACGTGGTGTCCAAGCGCACCGGCCGCGCGGGCACGATGCCCGCGAAGAAGGCACTCGGATCGTGCTGCTTGCCCAGCGCCAGGAATCGATCCGCCACACCGCGCTGATCCAGCACCTCGACAGTGCGTGCGTGCATCCCCATCGCCCGCACCACCTTGGTCGGCTCCGGGTCCCGATCCAGCACGAGCACCTGCACCCCGTGCAACCGCAACTCCGCGGCCAGCATCAGTCCCGTCGGCCCGGCGCCCGCAATGATCACATCGGCCATGAATCGCCATCCTCCTGATTTCCGCAGGTAATCGCCTGTCGGCCGACGATTCTGCGGCACCCCCCGGGCCTTGCCGCAAGCCCCCCACTGCGATATACGTTGAAAGGGGAAGCCCAACTCTCGGCGCTCTCAGGGACTTCGCCCCCGAACCCCCGGAAACGCTCGGGGGCTACGCCCCCAAACTCCCAGGAAATAGCGGTGTTCCGCGTGAACCCGCGGATGCGCCGGGCTCGGCCGCTGAGGTGAGGTTCGGTGGGCTACTTCAGGACCAGGCCCGCGGCGATGAAGGTGATGATCACCATCACCGCGAACCAGGTGATCAGCTGCCAGTGCAGGATCGCGGACTTCTGACTCGCCACCGTGAGCCGCAGCGTGGCGTCGACCCGATTGTGGTCGGCGATCTTGCGGCGGGTCTGGGCCAGATCGTCGGCCTGTTGCTGGGCGGCGATCTCCGCGCGCTCCAGACGGTGGGTCATGCGCAGCAGCTGCTTGGTCTTGTCGCGGGTGGCCTTGCGGGCCAACGCCAGAGCCGTGCGCTGATTCATGAGTTCCTGACGCTGCCGTGCGATGACGGCCGCCTGTGTCCGAGTGTGGCGTTCCCAGTCGGTCACCGTCGCCCATCCTCCCATGTGCTCGTCGCGGCAGCCGAACGCTATCGCCCCGTCCACCCAGCCCGTTACGAATTCACGGAGTTCACAGGCGGATTGGCGAGCCGACACCACACCGCCGGGGCCGGAGGACAGCAGGCCGCCGACCACCCGGTACTCGCAGCCCTCGGCGGCGAAGTCGTCGAGGCCGAGCGCGGGCAGCTGCGCGGTCCAGAAACCCGGCGGGCAGATCCACAGCACTTCACCACCACCGCCGGCCCGGAGCTCGGCGGTGACCACACGGGAACGCGCCAACTCGGGTGGCGCACTGGACACCTCGATGACGCCGCTGCGATCACCCTTGCGCCACAGCACATCCGAGAGCTGCGCACCGACAGCGACATCCAGCTGGACATCCTCGGCGCCGGCCGCCAGCAGCCGGCCGCGCAGCCAGAATTTGAGCCGCTGCACATCCCAGCGGCAGTCCGCACAGTCGGTTTCCCGGCACCGCTCCCCCGCCGCATGGCCACGCCCGTCGGCACTGCGGACAGCCGTGTCCGCGTCACCCCGCACAGACTTCTCCACCGTCCCGCGCACAGACTTGTCCACGGCCGAATCCCCCACGGCGGTCGCAGGATTCGCACGCGGATCCGGGTCGGCAAGGGCCACCGACCGCTCCCGCGGAACTTCCACTCGCCTCGTGCTCACAAGATCACCCCAGCCACCACACACACGGAAGGACCGCTTCCGTCCTATCGGAAACCACCAGCCCGAGCCGTCACTTCCAGAGTGCCGCAGGGCATGCGTCCGAAGACACGAAAGCGACCAGATTCGTTACCCAACCGCGAGCCGCGTGTGATCAAGCGCGGCGTGGATCGTAACCCGTGCCCGGGATGCCGGACCGGCCCGCCGCCGCTAGTCTTTCGAAATGCCCCCGAGTCAGTCCCCGAAGCCGCAGCTCAGCGCTCTCCATCCAACACTGCGGGCGGCGCGCTCGGCGAACTCGGTGGCATTCGCGCTGCAGGGGTTCTTCCTGGCCGTGATTCTCACCGAGCTCCCGCAACTGAAGGACAAATTCACGCTGTCCGACGGATTGATCGTGGCGATCGTCGCGCTCATCTCGCTGCTCGCGGGCGTGGGCAGCATCACCGCCGAGCGGATCGCGCTGCACTGGTCGAGCCGCACCGCGCTGCGGATCGGGCTGGGGCTGATCGCGGTCTCCGGTGTGGCGATCGCACTGTCGCCGAACATCATTGCGGCCTTCGTGGCCCTGGGGATGTACGGCGTGGCCGTCGGCATCGTGGACGCCGGGACCAATATGCAGGCGGTATTCATTCAACATGGCTATGGCCGATTCATTCTGGTCTCGTTCTACGCGGCCTGGAGTGCGGGATCGATCACCGGGGCGCTGTTCGTCTCGGCGTTCGAGGCGCTGAAAGTGCCGTTGCAGGCGTCGATCCTGGTGGCCGCGGCGGTGGTGGCCATCGGCTGCCTGGCGGCGGGACCGCGACTGCTGGGCACCGACGAGGCCGAAGCCGGTCCGGCCGAACACGAACCGGCCGGCTCGGTGCCGATGCGCATCTTCTGGATCTTCGGCGCGGTGATCGCCCTGGCCTTCGCCATCGACCTCGCGGTCGGCAACTGGTCGGCGCTGTACCTGAAGGACGAACTGCTGTCCTCCTCCGCGACCGCCGCGCTGGCGCTGGCCGCCTACCAGGGCGCGTCGCTGCTCGGCCGCCTCACCGGCGACCTGTGGGTACGCCGGTTCGGACCACGCACGGTGGTGCGGGTGGCCGCGGCGGTCGGGTCGGTCGGTCTGGTGATCGTGGTCACCGCCCCGGGACCGGTGGCCGCGATCCTCGGATTCCTGGTCGCCGGAATCGGATTGCCGGTGATCGCGCCGCTGTGCTTCAGCGAGGCCGGGCAGCTCACCAGCGGACGCGAGCTGGATGCGCTCATCGCGCGGCTCAATCTGTTCAACTACGCGGGCACCCTGGTCGGTGGCGCGGTGGTGGGTGCGGTCGCCGACGCCGCCGATCTGCGTGCCGGATTCGCGATTCCGCTCGCCTTCGCGGTGGTGCTGATCGGCTGCGCCCGGGTCTTCCATCGCCGCACCGACGCCACCCCCGCGGCCGCCGAGCCCGCCGCGGAGCCTGCTTGACTGGACCGGTGAGCGATTCCGTAGCCATCACACCGGCGACCGCGGACGACGCCGGCGAACTCGCCGTCGTCGCCGCCGCGACCTTTCCGCTGGCCTGCCCGCCCGGATCAACCCCCGAGGACATGGCCGCCTTCATCGCGGAGGTGCTGTCCGCGGACCGGTTCCGCGAGTATCTCGCCGATCCCGGCCGTGTGGTTCTGAAGGCGGTGCTCGGCGGCGAGATCGTCGGCTACGCACTGCTCAATGCCATGGAACCGGCCGATCCCGCCGTGGCGGAGGTCATCACGCTGCGCCCGGTGACCGAGCTCAGCAAGATGTACGTGCTGCCCGGCCGGCACGGCAGCGGGGTCTCGGCGGCGCTGATGCGGCGCGCGCTCGAGCACTCCCGGGCCGGCAGCAGCAAAGCCGTGTGGCTGGGCGTGAACCAGCAGAACGCGCGCGCCCAGCGCTTCTACGGCAAACACGGCTTCACCGTCGCCGGCACCAAGACCTTCACCGTCGGCAACCAGCTGCACCACGACTACGTCATGCTGCACGAATTCTGAAGCTCCAGGCGGCGACCCGCGAAACGCTGCCGCATCCGTCGATCGTGGGTCACCAGCACCACCGCGCCGGGATAGCCGTCCAGGGCCTGCTCCAGATCCTCCACCAGGGCCGGGGACAGGTGGTTGGTCGGCTCGTCGAGCAGCAGCAGATCCATCGGATCGGTGACCAGCCGCGCCAATTCGACGCGACGGCGCTGACCATAGGACAGCTCACCCATGCGCAGGCGCAGGTCATCCGGCCGGAACAAACCCAGCGCCAGCAGCGCCTCGGCATGCTCGTCCGGATAGCCCGTCCGTCCGGAAGCGAACGCACCCAGCACCGTCAGCTCCGCCGGCCACGGTGACTCCTCCTGCCGCAGGTGCCCGACCCGGCCGCGCACCGCGACCTCGCCCGCCTCGGCAGCCAGCTCGCCGGCCAGCAGCCGCAGCAGCGTGGTCTTGCCCGCGCCATTGGGACCGGTCACCAGCAACCGTTCACCGGCCTCGATCCGCAGGCCGTCCATGCGCAAACGGCCTTCCACCACAACCGAACTCACCTCGGCGAGGGACGGCACGACCGCGACCACCCCGCCGCTGTCGCCGGACGCCGTTGGCGTCGTGCCGCCCGACGCGGTAGCGGTCGACGCAATGCCAACGGGTACGACGCCGCCCGGCACAGTGCCGCCTGGGCTGACGAGCGGGGTCTCGGTCAATCCAACCCCGGTCATTCCGGTGCCGGCCGGTCCGGCAACGGCCAGGAGGGGGTCGGTCGTGGATATCTCGGCGGTGAAGCGGAGCGGATCCGGTGGGGGCGCAATCGGATCCGCGGTCAGGCGGGAGACCCGCTCCTTGGCGTTGCGGATGCGGGACTGGGCGCCGTGGCCGCGGCTGCGGGTTCGGAAGGGACCGGCGGCGAAGACCGCGAGCGGCAGCTTGCGCGGAATCGCCTCCAGGCGGACGACATTCGACTCGGCCAGTCGCTCGTTGCGGGCCAGCTCGGTGCGCCAGCGCTGGTGCTCGAGCTGCTGCCGGTGCCGCTGGGCGGCCTTGGCGGTGAGGTAGCCGCGGTAGCCGTTGCCGTGGCGGGCGACCGCGCCCGCGTCCACCTCGAGCACGGTGCTGGTGATGCGTTCGAGGAAGACGCGATCATGGGTCACGGCCACCACGGTGCCGGGGTGGTCACGCAGCTGCCCCTCGAGCCATTCGACAGCGTTGTCGTCGAGGTCGTTGGTGGGCTCGTCGAGCAGCAGCAACTCCGGCGCGGAGGCGAGGGTGGCCGCCAGCGCCAGGCGGCGGCGCTGACCGCCGGACAGCGTGCCCAGCAGGCGATTCCGGTCCAGGCCGGGCAGCCCGAGGCCGTGCAGGGCCGCCTCCACCCGGGCATCGGCCTGGTACCCGCCGCGCGCCTCGAACCTGGCCGCCAGGGCGGTGTACGCCTCGAGGCGGCGGCCGAGCGGCCCGGGCTCGGCCAATTCGGCCTCGGCGGTGCGCATCCGGGTCTCCAGGTCACGAATATCGCTGAGAGCCAGGTCGATTGCCGCGCCGACGGTGGCGGTGGGCGGCAGCTCCAGACTCTGGGCCAGGTAGCCGATGCCGCCCGGGGCCTGCACGACGACCTCGCCGTTGTCGGGGACTTCGCGACCCGCGATGAGCCGCAGCAGGGTCGACTTGCCGGCACCGTTGTCGCCGACCACGCCGGCCTTCTCACCCGGCCTTATGGACAGGTTCACCGCGTCCAGCACGATGCGGTCGGCATAGCCTTTGGTGACGCCGGACAGGGTCAGCTGGGAGACGGCAGGTGTTCGGAGGGTAAGCACAGGGATCTCCTGTTCTCGGCTCGGCACGAGCCGGATGGGTGGAACCCACGCGAAAATCGAACGCCGACAGGCGGATAGGCGTGGGAGGGGATTCGACGCGGAGCAAAGCTCAACGCGGCGAAGCGATCACAAGAACAGGAAACCGATACCCATGAGGCCTGGAACGTTATCGGTGCGGCACTGGGCCGTCAACCACTTTGTCGTGGATCACAAAGGAGAACGCCGGGCGGTGAGAACCACCCGGCGTTCGCTGTCACATCGTGAACGACCTTGTCAGGCCAGCAGTTTCGCCTGCAGCGCGGCCACGTCCGCGTCGGAGAGCTTCAGGCCGTCGCGCACGTAGTTGTCGAAGCTGCCGTAGCTCTTGTTCACCTGGTCGAAGGCCGAATCCAGCGCCGAGGCGGTGACGCCGTTCATCATGTCGCCGTCCTTGGCGCCCCGGTAGTAGTTGGACAGCAGGTAGTCGTAGTAGACCGTGTCCTTGTCCACACCCAGGATGGTCAGCAGCACCGCCGAGGTCCAGCCGGTGCGGTCCTTGCCCGCGGTGCAGTGGAACAGGACGCCGCCCGGGTTGTGGGCGATGTCGCGCAACACGTTCGCGAAGCCCTCGTTCGCGCCCGGTGCGGTGATGAAGGCGCGATACAGGTCGGTGCCCGCGGACAGGGTCGAGACCATCACCTGCGGCGGAGCCTGGCCGATGATGTCGTCGTGATGCTCGGCGGCGCCGGCGGGGACCTTGTCCACGCCCATGAACAGCTGCTCGTAGCTGGTGCGCAGATCGTGGATGGACGCCACGTTCGACGACGCCAGCTCCGCCAGGTCGGCGGCGGTGGCCTTGCTCAGGTCGCCGGTGCGGAAGACCAGACCGGTGCGCACGGTGTGGCCGTCGACGGTCCGGTAGCCACCCGCGTCCCGGGCGTTGAGCACGCCGGTCAGACCGAGGGCACGGTTGTCGGTATCGACGAGCACGCTGCCGGTGGCGGCGGGCGGGTCGGCGGCGAAGGCGGTCGCCGACCCGAGGCTCGCGGACAGTGCGATGGTGACCACCGCGGCAGCTTGGACAGCACGGTTACGCAAGGCAGATCTCCTTCCGGGGCCGAAAACCGAATCCGGCCCGGCTTTCACTGACCCCCGGAATTTATTACCTAAGGAAACTATGAGAGAAACCGGGTCCTACCTGGCGGTTACACCTGAGCCAGGGCGGCGGTCACGCGCGTTACGCGTGAGCCGGGGCTTCGAACCGCGACAGCGCCAGCAGACGCGAGATCGCGCGCAGGTACTTCTTGCGGTAACCACCGTCGAGCATCTCCTGGGTGAAGATCTGGTCCAGCTTCGCGCCCGAGATGGTGACCGGGATGCCCGCGTCGTACAGACGGTCGGCGAGCACCACGATGCGCAGCGCGACCGCCTGATCGGTCACCGGGTGCACATCCGAGATGTACACGGCCGAGACGTCGTGGATCAGGGCGCCGTAGCGGGACGGGTGCAGCGTGCTCAGGTGCTTCACCAGCGCGTCGAAGTCGTCGAGCGTGGAACCCGGTGTGGCGGCGGCCTTCTCGGCCAGCAGCTCGGGAGCGGTGGGCTCCGGGGCGGGCGGCAGATCGCGGTGCCGGTAGTCGGGGCCGTCGACGCGGACGGCCTCGAACAGCGCGCCCAGCTTCTTGATCTCGCGCAGGAAGTCCTGGGCGGCGAAACGGCCCTCACCCAGCTGGCCCGGCAGGGTATTGGAGGTGGCGACCACGGAGACGCCGCGGTCGGTCAGCTCGGTGAGCAGGCGCGAGACCAGCATGGTGTCGCCCGGATCGTCGAGCTCGAACTCGTCGATGCACAGCACGCTGTTGCCCGCGAGCCGCTCCACGGCATTGTTGAAGCCCAGCGCGCCAACCAGATTGGTGACCTCACCGAATGTGCCGAAGGACTTGGGCTCCGGCACGCTGTGGAAGATCGAGGCCAGCAGGTGGGTCTTGCCCACACCGAAGCCGCCGTCCAGGTACAGGCCGATGCCGTGCACCGGCTTCTTCTTGCCGAACAGGCCCTTCTTGTCCGCGGCCTTGCGGAGCTTGGTCACCTGATCCGCGAACAGCTCGGCCTTCAGCACGGCCGCGGCCTGGGACGGTTCCTTCGGATCCGGGATGTAGGAACCGAAGCTCACCTCGTCGAAGGTGGGCGGGGGAACCATCTGGGCCACGAGCTGGTCTGCCGGAACCTCCGGGTGGCGATCGACGAGGCGTTGTTGCACGGCGTCAGCGTAGATGCGTGGTGGGATGGGTCCTTATGCAGCGTATGCCGAATGCGATTCAGCTCACAGATCTCACCCGCGACGACCTGGTCGAGTTGTACGCGTATCCGGTCGAGCCATCCGCACCGTACGTCCGTGTCAACTTCGTCACCAGCATCGACGGCGCGGTCAGCGTGGACGGGCGCTCCGGCGCGCTGGGCACGCCCGCCGACAAGCGGGTCTTCGGGCTGCTGCGGGATCTGGCCGACGTGGTGCTGGTCGGGGCCGGGACCGTGCGCGCGGAGAACTACGGTGCGGCACACACCGATCCGGACCTGCGCAAGCGGCTGCACCGGGAGGGGCTCGGCGGCGATCCGGACGGGACGCCGCCGCGCATCGCGGTCGTCACCGGGTCCGCGGCCCTGGATCCGGCGAGCAAGCTGTTCACCGACACCGGGGCGCGGCCGATCATCCTCACCACCGCCGCCGCGCCCGGCGACCGCAAGAAGCGGCTCCTCGACGCGGGGGCCGAGGTGATCGAATCCGACGCGACCGAATCCACCGTGACCGCCGTCCGCACCGCACTGGAGCGTCTCGGGCTGCGGCGGGTGCTGTGCGAGGGTGGGCCCTCGCTGTTCGGCCAATTCCTCACCGCCGGAGCCGTGGACGAGCTGTGCCTGACCGTATCCCCGCAGCTGGTGGGCGGGACCGCGGGCCGAATCGCGGTGTCCCCCAAGGCCCTGCCCACCCCGATGGACCCCTGCCACCTGCTGCTCGACACCGACGGCACGATCCTGACCCGATGGGAACGCGCGCACACCCGAGGCTGAAACCGCGTACCGGACCTGGCAGGCTGTAGCGCATGCGCTGGACTCGGGCCGCTCTGCTGGCGTCGACACTGTCGATATTGGTGACCACCGCGTGTGGGGCCGGGCCGTCCAACCGGCCCGCCGTCGCCGTGGAACAGCCGCACCAGGCCGGAGTCGCCACCTCCACCGCGCCCGCCGACGCCACCCCGCCCGCACCCGAGGTGCCCAAGGCCGACCTGGCCTGGAAGGACTGCACCGCACCGACATTGAACCTGCTGTCGCTGGGCGCGCCGCCGCAGGGGCTGGTGCTCGAATGCGCCGAATACACCTCGCAGGTGGATGTGGGCGGAAATGTGGCGGGCAACTTCCGCAATGCGGCCATGCGGGCCCGCTACGACCGGACACCCAAGGACGCCGCGCCGCTCATCCTGACCTCCGGTTCCGACCGGTCCTCGACGGCCACCCTGGCCGGGCTCGCGGCCGGGCCCGCCAGCGCGCTGCTGGCCGCGCGGCCGATCATCGCGGTGGACCGGCGCGGCATCGGCAGCTCCCAGCCGGTGACCTGCATGACCGACCCGCAACGCAAGGCCATCGCCGATCAGACCCAATTCACCCGGGGCGCAACCGATGCCGTGGACACCATGAGCACTGCCGGGCGCGACGCCACCGTCGCCTGCCTGGACTTCCTGGCCCCGGCCCAGGCCACCTTCGACGCACCACACGCCGCCGACGACCTCGAGCAGCTGCGCAAGCAGTTGCAGGTGGACCATCTCGCGCTGCTCGGCACCGGCACCGGCACCAACGTGGCGTTGAACTACGCGCGGAAATACGGACAGCACCTGGGCCGGCTGGTGCTGGACTCGCCGCAGGGAGTCGGCACGGACGCCAACGGGCGCGCCGAGCAGCGGGTCAAGGGACAGGAGGCCGCGCTCACCGCATTCGGGCAGCGGTGCGCGTCGCTGAACTGCTCGCTCGGGGGCGACCCGCGGGCCGCCGTCGTCGACCTGGTGAACCGGGCCGGCGCCGGACAACTCGGCGACCTGTCGGCCTCGGTGCTGGTGACCACCCTGAGCGGCTTCCTCGGCGACTCCCGGGCGACCGGTAACGCGCAGATCACCGAATTCGCCGACGCCCTCAGTGCCCTCGGCAAGGGCGACCACGTCCCGATCACGCCGTTCCTGCTGCGCGCCGCCGCGGGGATCGCCACCGACGGTCAATTCGTCAACCGCTGCAGCGACAATCACGAGCCCTCCACCCCCGACAAGGCCAAGGGGCTCGAAACCACCTGGGGCACACAGTATCCGGTGTTCGGCAAGGTCGCCGCCATCGACCTGATGGCCTGCTCGGCCTGGCCCGCCGCCACCCCCATGACCCTGCCCGACAAGCTGAACCTGCCGGTCCTGGTCCTCGGCGGCAGCGCCGACCCCGTCACCGGCCAGGACGGCCGGCCCACCGTCACCGGCGCGCTCGGCGCGGCGGGTGCGCGCACCGCCACCGTCGTCTGGCAGGGCTGGGGGCACCCGACCTTCGCGCACTCCGGCTGCGCCCAGCAGTCCCTCGCCGACTACCTGAAGGACGCCACGCTGCCCGCCGACGGCACCGCCTGCCCGGCATAGCGATACGTACGGGCACTCCGTATGCCAACGCGACAACTGATCTCGCAACGGTCGGGGTAACTCCCCGGGTACGCCCAGAATCGGTTCGGCACCCAGCCGCCGGCACGGATGCGAGACTGCCGACGGCACCCGAGCTGCCCGCCGAAGTTCCGGGGAGGCGGAGCAGTGGGTCGGCGCATGTGTGACGCGGCGATTCGGTGTACCGTGCCCGAGTGTTCCTTCGACAGCTCGAGCCCCGCACTGCTCGCACCACCGCCGAGGTACTGAATTTCGCACTGTGGCCGCTCGCGATCCTCACCGTGTTGCACCGGGTGTTCATCAACGCTGTCAACTACCACATCACCAATGACTTCACACCGGTGTACAACGCGTCCCTCGCGTTCCTCAACCACCGGCCCGTGTACAACGCGAACTTCAGCTCGACCGATCCGGCCTATCTGTATCCGCCCAGCGGCACACTACTCATCTCGCCGCTGGCCCTCATCGATCCGGAAAAGTCGCGGTGGGCCTTCATCCTGGTCAATGCGATGGCTCTGCTGCTGGCCTGGTATCTGCTGCTGAAGCTGTTCAACTACACGCTGAACTCCGTCGCCGCGCCCGCGCTGCTGCTGGCCATGTTCGTCTCCGAGACGGTGACGAACACACTGGCCTTCACCAATATCAACGGCTGCCTGTTCATGGCCATGCTGGTGTTCATCCACCTGCTCCTGAAGCGCAGGGACCTGTGGGCCGGTGTGGCATTGGGGCTGACCATCGCGGTGAAGGGTCCATTGCTGGCGCCGCTGCTGCTGATTCCGCTGGTCCGCGGACAGTGGAAGGTGTTCATCACCGCCCTGGGCATCCCGGTGGCGCTGAACCTGCTGGCCTGGCCGCTGATCGTGGACTACAAGCAGTTCTGGACCCGTACGCTGCCGTACCTGTCGGAGGCCCGGGACTACTTCAACAGCGCCATCGTCGGCAATGCCGGGTACTACGGTGTCGCCGAGTGGCTGACCTGGACGATGCGTATCACCGTCGGCGTGCTGGTGCTGATCTCGCTGTGGCTGCTGTACCGGTACTACCGCGAGGACGAGGTGTTCTACATCTGCAACACCTCCGGCATCCTGATCACCGCGGCCATGCTGCTGGGCCCGCTGGGCCAGATGTACTACTCGATGTTCCTGTTCCCCATGCTGATGACCGTGGTGTTGCGCAACTCGCTGCTGCGCAACTGGCCCGCGTGGGTGGCGATCTTCGGATTCATGTCCTACGACAAGTGGCTCTCGGACCGCTGGCAGAGCATCGGCCGCGATCTGGAGTACCTGCGCACGACCTTCGGGTGGGGGCTGCTGCTGATCGTGGTGTTCTGCGTGCTGGGCGACCGCTATCTCGCCGCCCGCCGCGACGGCCGCCTCGAGGCCGGCAAGTCCCTGGATCCCGCGTGGATGCACCCCGAATGGGTCGCCGACGAACCCGAGGTCACCCTCGCGCCCCGGACGAAGGCGGCCGCCTCGTATTAGCGTGGAGCCATGAGTTCCGATGCTGACAGCTCCACAGGGACCGAGGGGCTGCCCGTCCCGCGCATCCAGCTGACCCCGCAGGAATGGCGGACCAAGCTGACCCCGGACGAATACCGGGTGCTGCGCGAAGCGGGCACCGAGCGGGCGTTCACGGGCGAATACACCGACACCGAGACCGAGGGCGTCTACTCGTGCCGGGCGTGCGGGGCCGAATTGTTCCGCAGCGCCGAGAAGTTCCACTCGCACTGCGGGTGGCCGTCGTTCTTCGATCCGGCGAAGTCGGAGGCTGTGCTGCTGGTGGAGGACAACTCGCTGGGCATGCGGCGCGTCGAGGTGCTGTGCGCGAACTGCCACAGTCATCTGGGGCACGTGTTCGAGGGCGAGGGATATCCCACGCCCACGGACAAGCGCTACTGCATCAACTCGATCTCGCTCCGATTGCACCCCTCGGACAGCGCAGCTGAGTGAGTCGCAGAAACACTATGGGGCATGCGCGATTTCGCGCATGCCCCGAATTATGCGGGCAACACACCGGCGACCTTCCCGCTAACGGCATCGGGCCCGGCCGCGGTATGCGGCCGGGCCCGATCTCGGTGCGGGTCGCTACGGGAGTGCGGCGATGAGCTGCTCGATCTCGACGCGCGGACCGGTGAAGAACGGAACCTCCTCGCGCACATGGCGACGAGCCTCGGTGGCGCGCAGGTCGCGCATCAGATCAACGATGCGGTGCAACTCGGGGGCCTCGAAGGCGAGAATCCACTCGTAGTCGCCCAGGGCGAAGGAGGCCACGGTGTTGGCGCGCACGTCCGGGTAGTCGCGGGCCTCCTTGCCGTGGTCGGCCAGCATCTTGCGGCGCTCCTCGTCGGGCAGCAGGTACCAGTCGTAGGAGCGCACGAACGGGTAGACGCAGATGTAGTTGCCCGGCGCCTCACCCGCGAGGAAGGCGGGGATGTGGGACTTGTTGAACTCGGCCGGGCGGTGCAGGGCCGCATTGCTCCAGACCGGGTTGGAGATCTGGCCCAGCTCGGTGACGCGGCGGAAGTCGGCGTAGGCGGCCTGCAGATCCTCGATCTTCTCCGCGTGCCACCAGATCATGAAGTCGGCGTCGGCGCGCAGGCCGGCAACATCGTAGATACCGCGCACCACCACGCCGCGCTCCTCGAGCGAGTCGAAGAAGGCCCGCGCCTCCTTGATCGCCGCCTGGCGATCCTCGCCGAGCACGCCGGGCTCCACCTGGAACACCGAGAACATGAGGTAGCGGATGGTGTCGTTGAGGGCCTTGTAGTCGAGTCGCGCCATGGCCTCCATCGTGCCACTGCGCCCGAACCCGCCCGAAATGGGGCACGGCGGACTGTGTGATTCGGCTCGCGCGGCGTGATTCAGCTCGCGCCGGCGGCCCAGGAGGCGATGAGACGGCGCAGGCCGTCGTGGAAAACGGGGTCGCTGGTGGACAGTTCGCTGATGACATCCAGATGGGTTGCCAGCACCGGGTATTCGTCCGGGTCGAGGGGAACCACGCCGGCCCGGGCGATGGCCTCGGGCGTGCCTCGTCGAGCGACTTCGAGTTCCTGGGCATACGACCGGCGTAAGTTACGGTGGAACAAAGGGGTCCATCGGCTCGGGGGTGTTCCGTGAGCCGTGCCGCGCGGCCGCTCGGCGGGAAGAGAATCAGCGACGGAAACGAAAGAAGCGCCAGTGCATCCGACATATGGGGACGTGACAGCGGCTGCCGACCGAATCGCCGGCCACACCCGCCCGGTGGTCCTCGCCCGCGCGGACGCCGACACCGTCCCGGTCGCCGGCGAGGTCTGGTTCGCGCTCGAGCACATGCAGCACACCGGCAGCTTCAAGGCGCGCGGGGCGGCGAATTTCGTACTGGCACAGCGGGAACAGGGGCGGCTGCCCAAGGTGGGGATCACCATCGCCTCCGGCGGGAACGCCGGAGTGGCGTGCGCGTGGGCCGCCCGGCTGGTCGACTCCGCCGCCACCGTGTTCCTGCCCGACTCCGCACCCGCGGTGAAAGTGGCGCGGCTGCGGGCACTGGGGGCGCAGGTGCTGTGCGGCGGCGACGCCTACGCCGACGCGGCCGCAGAGTGCGAGCGCTTCGCCGCGGCCAGCGGGGCGCTGCGCTCACACGCCTACGACGACCCTTACATCGCGGCGGGCGCGGGGACACTGCTCGACGAAATCGTCTCGCAGGTACCGGAACTCGACACCGTGGTGGTCGCGGTCGGCGGCGGCGGGCTGCTGACCGGAATCACGGTGTCGGCCAATCATCACGGCGTGCGGGTGGTGGCGGTCGAACCCGAACACTGCCGTGCCTTCAACGCGGCGGTCGAGGCCGGGGAACCGGTGGACGTCGAAATCGACTCCGTCGCAGCCGATTCCCTCGGCGCACGTCGCGTCACGTCCATGGCCCTGTCCGCCGCGAACGCGGGCGATGTCCGCTCGGTCCTGGTCAGTGACAAGCAGATCATCGCCGCCCGCCAAACCCTGTGGGACTGCCGCCGTGTCGCCGTCGAGCACGGCGGTTCCACTGCCCTGGCCGCCCTGCTGTCGGGCGCCTATGTCCCCGCCCCCGGTGAACGGGTGGCGGTCATCGTCTGCGGCGCGAACACCGATCCGATCGACCTGGTACCCCGCTGATATCGCGGTGACGGAGGGTCAGCGCCCGGTGTCGACGGAGGCGGGATGGGCCGGACGGGACTGGAGCCAGGAACGGTAGCGGCGGAGGGCGCGCCCCTGCACGATCTGGTCGGACAGCAGGGCCTGAACGGGACCGGTTGCGGGACGGGGGTTCCGGCCGCGAGCCATGCGGCGCATGTGATGCCGAACCACGGCCATACCCGCGGCGGACGCGAGGGCCTTGTTCGACCAGGTGATGGGCTTCGGGGTGGCGTCGGCCCCCAGATCGTCACGCCAGCGGGCGGGGAGGTCCGGGGTGACGGACAGGGCGGTGCCCATGCCGATCACCGCGACGCCGCTCGCCAGGACGTCCTGGGCGGTCCGGAGGCGGGTGATGCCGCCGGTCAGCATGAGCGGAATCGGGCTGGTGGCAACCAGTTCCGTCGCCAGCTCCAGGAAATAGGCTTCGCGAGCCTGCGTCCGGCTGTCGGCGGGACGGCCGGTCATGGCGGGGCTTTCGTAACTGCCGCCCGACACTTCGACCAGGTCGACGCCGAGGGGCGCGAGCAGGGCGATCACCCGGCGGGCGTCGTCGGCGTCGAAGCCGCCGCGCTGGAAGTCGGCCGAGTTCAGTTTCACCGCGACCACGAACCGGGGCGACACGACCGCGCGGACCGCGCGCACCACCTCGAGCAGGAGCCGCGCCCGGTTCTCCAGCGAGCCACCCCACTCGTCGGTGCGATTGTTGACCAGCGGAGACAGGAACTGCGACAGCAGATAGCCGTGTGCGGCATGGATTTCCACCCCGTCGAACCCGGCCTGTTCGGCGCGGCGCGCGGTGGTGGCGAACCGGGCGATGGTGTCCTCGATCTGAGCGTTCGTCATCGCGACCGGACGGCCGAACCGGCTGCTGAGCCGGCCCAGATCGACCGGGATATCCGACGGACCCCACACCACGCCGGGCTGGTTGGCCGCAACCTGGCGGCCCGGGTGACTGATCTGCATCCACATGGCCGCACCCGCCGCCTTGCCCGCCCGCGCCCATTCCGCGAACGGTTCCAGCGGCGCGGCGTCATCGAGCACGATGCCGCCGGGTCCGGTGAGCGCCTCGGCGTGCACCATGACATTGCCGGTGATCAGGGCGCCCGAGCCGCCCGCTCCCCACCGGCGGTAGAGGGACACGAGACGGTCGTCGGGTAGTTGCCCGTAACCCGACATCCCCTCCTCCATGGCCGCTTTCACGATCCGATTGGCCAGGACCGCGCCCGATCGCAGTACCAGCGGCGAGAACAAGTCACTCGTCATCAGGCAATCCACCTCCAAATGTTGACTGCGCTTACATAATGTGCGCAGCGCTAACATAGGGGAAGTATGTAGGCAGCGTCAACACTGGTTGGATCGAACGCATGCCGATCTCGATCGCGGCGACCGGCAGGGGGCCTCGACGGGCGAGGGCACCCGGTAAGCGAGTCAGGACAGCTGCGCGATGATGCGGGCGGCGGCCCTGGTGCCAGTGGCAGCGCAGGCGGGAACGCCGACGCCGTCGAGGTAGGCGCCGGCCAGGGCCAGGCCGGGGAGGTCGGCCGTGGCGGAACGCAGGTCGGCGATGCGGGTGGTGTGGCCGGGGGCGTACTGCGGGAGACCGCCGGGCCAGCGCTGGACCACCGCACGCAGGGGGCGGATGTCCGTGGCGGTGACGGTGGTGAGGTCTTCGACAGCGGCGGTGATGAGGTCGTCGTCGGACCAGGACAGCGGGGCAGGGTCGCCGAAGCGACCGAACGAGGCGCGGACCAGGGCCACGTCACGGGCGGCCAGATGCGGCCACTTGCGGCTGGAGAGGGTGAAGGCCTTGGCGCGCAACGGTTCACCGGTGGCGACCAGGATGCCGGAGTTGTCGGGCAGGGCGGTCTCGGGCGGCAGGGCGAGGGCCACCACCGCCGAGGAGGCCAGGTCGATTCCGGCGGCCAGCTCGGCGGCCTCCGGGGCCACCTCGCGCAGGAGTTCCGCGGTCACCGGGGCAGGGGTTGCGAGAATCACAGCATCGACGTCGCCGACCGGGTCGAGCCGCCAGCCCTGTGCGGTGCGGGCGAGAGTGGTGACCGCCGTGCCGGTTTCGGCCTTCACATCGGCGGCGGCACGCAGCGCGTCCAGCAGGGCGCGGTAGCCGTCGCGGATGCCGCCGAACACCGGTGTGGTGCTGGGCGGGGGCAGGGCCTCGGACACGGCCCGGGTCAGGCTGGCCGCGCCGCGATCCAGGGCGGCGGCCAGCGTCGGCAGCGCGGCCCGCACGCCGATCGAATCCGCAAGTCCCGCATACACTCCCCCGAGCAGCGGGTCCACGCTGCGCCGGACCACCTGCTCCCCGAAGCGATCCCGCACCAGCTCCCCCACCGACACGTCCCCGCCACGCTCCCACCGCAGCGGCCGGGACGGCTCCGCCGCAACGGTGGCCAGGGTCTGCGCATCCACCAGCCCCGCAACCGATTCCGGCGCGGCGGGGATGCCCATCAGCGTCCGTTCGGGCAGCCGATGTCCCACCCCCTCCGACCACACCAGCGGCCGCTTGCCCGCCGGATGAACGAGCTGCTCCGCAATCCCCAACTCCCCCATCAGTTCCGGAATCTCGGGCCGCCGGCCCACGAATGCCTCGGCCCCCAGATCGACCGGATCCCCCTCGATCTCCACGGTCCGCAGGATCCCCCCGACCCGATCCCGCCGCTCCACGAGGATCAGTTCCGCCGACTCCCCGAGCGCCTTCCGCAGCCGATACGCGGCCACCAGCCCACTGATGCCGCCACCGACAACCGCGACCCGCATCGACAACTCCTCGCCACTCGTCGAACGCCGCGACCACACGAACCCGCGGCCCGCGACCCGCACCTCGACCTCGAGCCGCCCCGAGCCAACCTACTCCCGCCACCCGCCACCCCCGCCTCCGGTGCCCGCCCATCGCGGTCCCGTTCCACGCCGGCCCGGCCGCCTCGAACCACGCTCACCAGCGCTTTCGAACCGCCGGCCCGGAAATGGCGCGCGTCGGAACGTGATTGACACCGCGCCGCGAACACCCCAACGGGGTGACCTCGCCCACGCCGCGGCCACCTGTCTCGGCCGGGCCCGCAGGTCCGCGCCTTCGATGGGGGCGAAGCCGAAGCGCTCCGGTCACGTCACGGGAGCTTCGATCCCACCGCGCGCACCGCTGGCGGGAAGTGCTGGTCAGAGCGGGAGCGGGAGGCTGTGGATCAGGGCTACGGTCTCGGTGATGACGCCGGGGTCGGTGTTCGGGAGGACGCCGTGGCCGAGGTTGAAGATGTGACCTTTGGCGCCCAAGGTGATTGCCTCGTCGGCTTCACGGGCGATGCGGCGCACCTCCGCGTCGATCGCCGCCGGGCCAGCGAAGAGCACGGCCGGATCGAGGTTGCCCTGCAACGCTTTTCCGGGGCCGACCCGGCGCGCGGCCTCGTTCAGCGGAATCCGCCAGTCGACGCCGACCACGTCCGCGCCCGCTTCGCCCATGGCGCCCAGCAGTTCTCCGGTGCCGACGCCGAAATGGATGCGCGGCACACCCGCGGACGCGATCTCGGTGAAGACCCGTTCCGAGTGCGGCAGAACGTATTCCCGGTACTGGGCCAGGCTCAGCGCGCCCGCCCAGGAGTCGAACAGCTGCACGGCGTCCACGCCCGCATTGATCTGGGCGCGCAGGAATTCGATGGTGATGTCGGTGAGCACGCCCAGCAACTGATGCCAGGTCTCGGGGTCGGCGAGCATCATCGCCTTGGTGCGCTCGTGGTTCTTGCTGGGCCCGCCCTCGACCAGGTACGACGCCAAAGTGAACGGGGCACCGGCGAATCCGATGAGCGGGGTGTCACCGAGGGCGTCCAGCAGCAGCTTCACACCGGCGGTGACCGCGCCCACCTCCTCGGCGCGCAGGCGCGGCAGCGCGCGCACATCGGCAACGGTGCGCACCGGATTCGCGATCACCGGGCCGACGCCGGCCACGATGTCGAGATCGATGCCGGCGGCCTTGAGCGGAACCACGATGTCGGAGAAGAGGATTGCCGCGTCCACCTGGTGGCGGCGGACCGGCTGCATGGTGATCTCGCACACCAGCTCCGGATCGAAACATGATTCCAGCATGCCGATTCCGGCACGCACCTCGCGATACTCCGGAAGGGACCGACCAGCCTGTCTCATGAACCACACCGGACGCCGATGCGGCACGCCACCGGTGGCGGCGGCGAGGAACGGGGCATCGGTCAGCAGGCGTCGGGTGTGAGTACTCATCACCGCCCATCGTAAAGGGGCCCCGGCGGCGCGCCTCGCACTACTCGGCACCGGAGGGGTCTACGGTGCCTTTCGTGACACCGCTCGACTTCCGCGACGGCGCTGCCCCCACCCCGGAGCCCGAAGAACCAGCCCGGTTCCGCGCCGCGGTCGAGGCCATGGGAACCGCATCTGTGCATCCTCGAATCGAGCTGGCACCGATCCGCCCGCCGCAGCGCCTCGCCCCGTACTCGTACGCCCTAGGTGCGGAAGTCACGCGACCCGATACAAATGTGGTGCCCGTCGACTCCGAGGGCGACGCGTTCGGCCGGCTGATCCTGCTGCACGACCCGGCCGGGCAGGAAGCCTGGCACGGGGTGTTCCGTCTGGTCGCCTACATCCAGGCCGACATCGACTCCGCCCTCGCCGCCGACCCGCTGCTGCCGGAGGTGGCGTGGAGCTGGCTGGTCGACGCGCTGGACTCGCGCACCTCCTTCACCGCCCTCGGCGGCACGGTCACCGCCACCAGCTCGGTGCGCTACGGCGACATCGCCGGGCCGCCGCGCGCGCACCAGCTCGAACTGCGCGCCTCCTGGACCGTGTCCGACACCGTCATGCGGCCGCACGTGGAAGCCTTCTGCGAAGTGCTCGCCTACGCGGCCGGACTGCCGCCCGCGGGGGTAACCCGGCTGGACGTGCGCCGGGACGAGAGCACCGAGTAATTGGGCGCGAGATCGGGGCGGCCGATCCGCGAATTCCCGCGCCGGCGGCCCGAAAATACCCTCTCGCCTGCGAGAACATCTGTACTGCAACGAAATCGACGGCCGCCACGTACGATTCCCCATGGCCCGACGCAGTGTCACGGCCGGTCGTTTCACCGACGTGACGCGGCCCGCCAATGCCCAACCCGTAGAGTTCAAGACCATGTCCGTACCAGATGAACCCGAAGCCACTGCCGCGGTACCGTTGCTCGCGCCAGTGGACGGTGTACCGCCGGTACTGGACTCCGCCGCCGCGGTGGCCGCAGCCGCCCGCCGGCTCGCCGCCGGAACTGGGCCGCTCGCGGTCGACGCCGAGCGCGCCTCCGGCTTCCGCTACTCCAATCGCGCGTACCTGATCCAGCTGCGGCGCGAGGGTGCGGGCACCTTCCTCATCGACCCGATCCCGGTGGACGGGGAGCTCACGCCGCTGGCGGAGGCGATCAACGATCTGGAGTGGGTGCTGCACTCCGCGGATCAGGATCTGCCCGGGCTGGCCGAACTCGGGCTGCATCCGGCCCGGCTCTTCGACACCGAACTCGGCGGCCGCCTCGCGGGTTATGAGCGCGTGGGCCTGGCCGCCATGGTGGAGAAGCTGCTCGGCCGCGAGCTGCGCAAGGGCCACGGCGCGGCCGACTGGTCCACCCGGCCGCTGCCCGACGACTGGCTGAACTACGCGGCCCTCGATGTCGAGCTACTCATCGAGCTGCGCGACGCGGTCGCCGCCGACCTGGCCGAGCAGGGCAAATCCGAGTGGGCCACAGAGGAATTCGAGCACGTCCGCACCGCGGAGGCGGCCGGCCCCAAGGCCGACCGCTGGCGGCGCACCTCCGGCATCCACACCCTGCGCCGCACCCGCCAGCTCGCCATCGTCCGCGAACTATGGACGACCCGCGACCGCCTGGCGCGCCTGCGCGACGTGGCCCCCGCCCGCATCCTCCCGGACTCGGCCATCGTGGCCGCCGCCACCAACGAACCCAAGTCCATCGCCCAGCTGCGGACCCTGCCGATCTTCGGCGGCCCCCGCCAGCGCCGCTACTCGCGCGAATGGCTCGGCGCGGTGGAACGCGCCCGCACCCTCCCCGACAGCGAGCTCCCGCCGCTCACCCAGCACTTCGACGGCCCGCCCCCGGTCAACCGCTGGGAGCGCCGCGACCCGGCCGCCGCCGCCCGCCTGCAGTGCGCCCGCGCGGCCATGACCGACCTCTCGACCGAGGTGTCGGTCCCGGTCGAGAACCTGCTCACCCCGGACCTGCTGCGCCGCATGTGCTGGGACGGGCTGCCCAAATCGGTCGCCAACGGTGAAGCCCCGACCCTCATCGAGGGCTACCTCGCCGCGGGCGGCGCCCGCCCGTGGCAGCGCGCTTTGACCGTCCCGCGCCTGAGCGAAGCCCTTTACCCGAAGAGCTGACCCCAGGAATATCGCCCCAGGAAGTCGGGGCACACGGGTTTTCTGAAGCGAGTGCATTTCACTAACGGTCGAAGTTAGATTCTGTCGACCCCGAACCCAGGGGTTCGGAAACAGGAGTCCACGAATGCACGCCGCCCACCGCCCCGTACGCCACATCGCCTGGGGCGCAACAACTCTGGCACTTGCCGCGACCATCGCCGCGCTGTCCGCACCCACCGGCACCGCCTCCATCGACGGTCCCGAGGTCGACGATTGCTCGACCGGCACCTGCACGGAGCCATCGTCCTACGTCGTCGGCCAGACCTACTCGTTCTACGCGGGCCCATTTCTGACGAACGTGAGCTCCACGAGCTTCTACGACAACGGGAAATGCATCGGCAGCATCTCGTACCCACACACCGGCCGCAATGCCATCGCGTGGGTTCCGACCACCGCCGGAACACACGAACTCTCCGTTGCGACCACCTCCACGATCCCGTTCGTGGTGATGCAGCCGTATGCGTTCACAGTGTCGGTGGTCGCCGCGCCACCGGGATCAGGCACCCCGCAGCCCCCGCAGCAGGGCACCTGCACCGGATCCGGCAGCGCGAACCTGCTCGGCTCCGGTAGCGCGAACCTGCTCGGATCCGGCAGTTAGAACGCGCCGGGCGCGCGGCGGCCGTTCGCTCAGTCCTGGAATTCGGGTGGGCGGCGGTCGCGGCGGGCTCGGATGGCCTCGTCGAAGTTGTCGGTGGTGAGGCGGACGTAGAGCTGGGCCATGCCCTCGTTCTGCATGTGGGATTCGAAACTGCCCGTCTCCAGGCCACTCCACAGCAGCCGCTTGGTGAGTTCGCCGCCGACCCGGCTCCAGCGGATGATCTGCTCGGCGGTGTCGTAGGCGGCCTCGAGGAGTTTGTCGCCGGGGACCACGCGGGAGACGATGCCGATGCGCTCGGCCTCCGCGGCATCCACATCGCGGCCGGTGAGCATGATCTCGAAGGCGCGGGTGGAGCCGATGGCCCGCGGCAGCGTGTAGCTGATACCGAGTTCGGCCGAGGTCAGGCCGTTGTTGATGCCCGCCGCGCGGAAATACGCGTCCTCCGAGGCGATGCGGATATCGGTTCCCATGGCCAGGCAGAATCCGCCGCCGATGGCCGCGCCGTTGATGGCGCTGATCACCGGCTGGTGCATCCGCTTGATGGTGAGCATCACATTGTTCAGCAGCTCCATCGAGCGCCGCGCAATGCTGGTGCGCGTCAACCCCTCAACCCCCGGCACCTTGCCCGCGTGCTGCAGATCCGCGCCCGAGCAGAACCCGTGCCCGGCGCCCGTGAGCACCACCACGCGCACCTCGTTGTCGGCCGCCACGGCCTCGAGGGTCTCCCGCAGCGGCACCATCACGTCGAACGCCATGGCGTTCATCCGGTCCGGCCGGTTCAACGTGACCAACGCGATCCCCGGCCGCGGCTTCTCGACAAGCACAAACGACATCCGAACTCCCGTCCCGAAACTGTAACCTGTTTCAGAATCTACGCGAGAACCCCAGCTCCGTATAGAAAGAAGGGCCCGCGATCGGATGACCGCGGGCCCGTCACGAGGAGAGTGTCACTCGGCGGTGCTACTCGGCCGCCGGGAGCAGGGCCTGCTCGATCTCGCTGCCGGCGACATCGGCGGCGCCGAGCCACACGTGCACCCGCTGGGCCACCTCGCCCGGAGTGAGGCCCAGGTCCTGGTGGATCTTGGCGCGGGAGGAGTGGTCCAGGAAATGCTGGGGGACGCCGAGGTCGCGGGCCGGAACGTCGACGCCCGAACTGCGGAGCCGGGCGGAAACGGTGGAGCCGATACCGCCGTGCAGGCCACTGTCCTCGAGGGTGACCACCAGGCGGTGGTTCTCGGCCAGCTTCACCACGGTGTCGGAGACCGGGAGGACCCAGCGCGGATCGACCACGGTCACCGAGACGCCCTCGGCCTCCAGCAGATCCGCGACCTTGAGCGCGAGGTCGGCGAAGGCGCCGACCGCGACCAGCAGGACATCGGCGCGCACCGAGTACGCGGCAGCGTCTTTCGCGTCGGGCAGGCGCAGCACATCCACGCCCTCGAAGCGTTCCACCGCCGGAATCTCTTCGATCGCAGGACCCTTGGGGAAGCGGATGGCGGTGGGCCCATCGCTGATGTGCAGGGCCTCCCCCAATTCCTCACGCAGGCGGGCGGCGTCGCGCGGGGCGGCGACCTGGATGCCGGGGATGATGCCCAGCACCGACAGGTCCCACATGCCGTTGTGCGAGGCGCCGTCGTCGCCGGTGATGCCGGCGCGATCGAGCACCAGGGTCACCGGGAGCTTGAGCAGCGCCACATCCATGAGCAGCTGGTCGAAGGCCCGGTTGAGGAAGGTGGAGTAGATGGCCACCACGGGGTGCAGACCGCCCAGGGCCATACCGGCCGCGGAGGTCATGGCGTGCTGCTCGGCGATGCCGACGTCGAACATGCGCTCCGGGAAGCGATTTCCGAACGGGGTCAGACCGGTCGGCCCCGGCATGGCGGCGGTGATCGCCACGATGTCGTCGCGCTGCTCGGCCTGGGCGATGAGCTCCTTGGAGAACACCGAGGTCCAGCTCGGCGCGGACGGGCCGCCCAGCGGCTCACCGGTCTCCGGGTCGATCTGGTTGATGGCGTGCATCTGATCGGCCTCGTGGTCCTCGGCCGGCTTGTAGCCGCGGCCCTTCTGCGTCACCGCGTGCACGATGACCGGACCGCCGAAGTCCTTGGCCCGCCGCAGCGCAGCCTCCAGCTGCACCGGATCGTGCCCGTCGACCGGGCCCACATACTTCAGCCCGAGATCGCTGAACAGCTCCTGCGGCGCGACCGCGTCCTTGATGCCGGTCTTGATGGCGTGCAGCATCGAGTACGCCGAATCCCCCACGCGCGGAATGCTCTGAACGATCCGCTTGGTGGCGTCGAGCGCGTGCTCGTAGGCGGGCTGGGTGCGCAGCCCCGCGAGCCGCTCGGCGAGCCCGCCGATGGTCGGCGCGTAGGAGCGGCCATTGTCGTTGACCACCACGATGACCGAGCGGTCCGGCCCGGCGGCGATATTGTTCAGCGCCTCCCAGCACATGCCGCCGGTGAGCGCGCCGTCACCGACGACCGCGACCACATGCCGGTTCTGCCGGGTCAGCGCGAACGCCTTGGCGATGCCGTCGGCATAGGACAGCGAGGCCGACGCGTGCGAGGACTCCACCCAGTCGTGGGCGCTCTCGGCCCGGCTCGGGTACCCCGACAGCCCGCCCTCTTTGCGCAGCGTGTCGAACCCGTCCTTGCGGCCGGTAAGGATCTTGTGCACGTAGGCCTGATGCCCGGTATCGAAGATGATCGGGTCGGCCGGCGAGTCGAAAACCCGGTGCAACGCGATGGTCAGCTCCACGACGCCGAGGTTCGGCCCCAGGTGCCCGCCGGTGACGGCGACCTTCCGCACCAGGAACTCACGAATCTCCTCGGCCAGCTCGTGCAGCTCCGGTACCGACAGCCGACGCAGGTCCTCGGGCGTGTCGACCCGGGAAAGCACTCCCACGGCTATTGCTCCCTCCGGATGTCTCCTGTGTTTGCAACAGTCTACGGAGCCCATTCCGGCCCCCGATGCCAGGAACGAAACGCCACCTGCAACATCCGTAGCAGATGTGAGGCTCAACACAGATTACGCCGGTTACAGTGGCCCACTGGTCCCGTCCGGCGGCGTCGTCGCCCGCATCATCGAGGAAGTGTACGAGCTGCGCCGGGCCGACACGTCGGGAACGCCGGCCCACCACATTCCGGAACCGGCGGCAGTACAACCCGATTCATTCGGCATCTGCCCGGCTACCGCGGACGGGCCGGTCTACGGCAGCGGAGACCTGGACGCCGCCTTCACGATTCGGTCGATCTCAACCCCATCACCTATGCGCTGCCCCTGGCTGATCGCGGGCGAACCCGAGGCCCTGGGCCCGGATCTGCGCGAGGTCGGTGATGTGAGCCGGATCGCCATCCGCATGCTCGACGATCTCCAGTGCGAGCTGGCCGCCGCGGGTTGCCGTGAGGCACTGGTCGATCAGAACGCGACACTGAGCCGCGTGGTCTCGAGCCGGCACTGCTGGAACGCCTGGCGGGCGCCGCCTGTACGCAGGCCGATGCCGCCGTGCGCGCGGTCGGCGCACGGCGGCATCTGACCCGCCTCGGGCCGAGCCTCGTCCGACACCCCTCGTCCGGTCGCACGATGCCGCCCGTAGTCGTTCCCGCGATCAGCGGTAGCCGTACTCCTGCCAGCGATCCAGGACGCGCTGCTGGATCTCCGCGGGCCAGCCGTTCTCGAAGCTGCCCTTGATCGGGCGGCCCGCAGATCGTAGGAGCGGCGAATGATCGCGCCGATCTCCAGATTCCAGTCGACCTCGGTGTCGATGTGCTGGACCTCACCGATGGCGTCGAGCGCCTCGATGAACTCGCGCAGGCTCTTCAAATGCGGCACAGGGGTTTTCCTCAGCGTCGGGTGTTCGCCGGTGTCGGGTGCGCATGACGATGCCGCCCATCTCGGTGACCGCGGCAAGCGACGCGATCACTCACCGGCTCAGCATCCGTCACGTGTCGGATAGCCATCAACGCCGAAATCCGCGAAGATCGATAAGAAATGCTGATCGAAGACTCGCCTCGAGAACCCCGCGTCGACCCGGCCGAACTGGAAGCGTTCGTGGTCCTCGCCGAAGAACTGCACTTCGGCCGGACCGCCAACCGCCTCGGACTGTCCCAGCCCCGGGTCAGCCAGCTGATCCGCAGCCTGGAGCGGCGCGTCGGCCGCCGGCTGGTGGAGCGCACCAGCCGCCGGGTCACCCTCAATCCGCTGGGTGAGCATCTGCTGGGCCGCGCACGCCCGGCCTTCCAGGAGCTGCAGCGGGCCTTCGCCGAAACCCGCACCGCGGCACGGGGTCTGCGCATCGGATTCCTCGGGCCCTACGCGTCCACCCTGGACACCGCACTGACCGGATTCCGGGCCCGCCATCCGGAATGCCAGATCACGCTGACCCAGCTGGCGTGGACCGACATCTTCGGCCCGCTGCGGCGCGGCGAGGTGGACATCCAGATCTGCCTGGCCCCGGTCGAACAGCTCGGCCTGACCGTCGGGCCGGAGGTGGGCGTGTTCCCGCGGCTGCTGGCCATCGCCCGCAGCCATCCGTGGGCCACCCGCGACAGCATCGACGTCGAGGATCTGGCCGAATTGCGGGTGATCGGACCGCATCCGGATGTCGCGCCCGAATTCGCGCGCGCCTTCTGGCCGCCGGCCACCACCCCGCGCGGGCGGCCCATCCCGCGGGTCGCGGCCGCGCGCACCGAACCCGAGATGCTCACCGCGGTCGCCCACAACAACGCCGTCTTCGCCACCACCACCGCCATGCCCACCTACTTCACCCATCCGGAGGTGGCATTCGTCCCGCTCACCGGCCTGCCCGACGCACGGGTCCGGCTGGTGTGGCGCACCGACACCGACCATCCCAAGGTCGACGAATTCGCCGGGCTGGCCGCCGGACAGCCCGCGGCGGGCCTACGTCGGCAGGCGTAGCCGGGATTACGCAAAGGCGTGCAGGCGCGCCGCCGCGAACGCGCCTACGCTGGCGGACAACGAGATTGCTTCCCTCCCCCGAGGTGGATTGTCATGACCGATTTCGATCCCGCGGTCTACGGACCGTCCACCGTCCGCGTCGGCACCGCGGAACGCGAGCAGGCCGCCGCCGCACTGGGCGAGCATTTCGCCGCCGGCCGGCTCGACGTCGCGGAATACGACGAGCGGGTGGGCCGGGCATACGCGGCCAAGACCGCGGGCGAGCTGGCGGTGCTGTTCGACGACCTGCCCCGGCCGCAACCGCCCGCGCCGCAGATCCCGGCCCCGCCGACCGCCCCGGGCCGCCCGCTGCCGCTGGCCCCGATCGGTGCGGCCGTGCTGCTGATGTTCATGATCGCGTTCGCGGTGACCACCCATTTCTTCCCGTTCTTCCTGTTCCCGGTGCTGTTCTTCGTCTTCGCACGCCGGCGGTACGGGTATCGCGGTCCGCGCTACCACCGCATGTGAGGCTAGGGTGAATTCGTGGGCGTCATAGGCGAACTGTTCCCCGGCAAGAAGCTGCAGGACGAGGGCAGCGAGGACGGCAGCGGCGAGGGCCACCGGCCCACGGTCAGCCTCGATCTGGACGCCGGGGTGATCCGGGTGTCCCCGGCCCGGCCGGATCCCGGCCCGGACGCGCCCACGTCGCAAGGTTAGGACACACCCGATAGGGTCGGGCTTCGACCAAGCCGAGGCGGCTCGGTGCGGCCGGAGGGCGAAAACACGTGACCGACAACAATGATCACTGGCCGAACCCCCACGGCGGGCCACAGGGCTGGGGCTATCCCGATGCGGGACAACAGGACTGGGGTTACCCGGGCGAGGCACCGCAGCCGGCCGAATATCTCGGCTTCGCCGCGCGACTACCGCCGGGGTACCAGCCCGCGCCCCCGCAGTACATCACCGGCCAGCAGCCCCAGTACGTCACCGGACAGCCCCACCCGTACGTCACCGGGCAGCATTCCGTCCCGAATTATGCGGGGCAGCAACCTATTCCGGGCTACGCACCGCCATCCGCACCCGGCGGCGGGCCCCGTCGCACCCTGCCGATCCTCGCCGCGCTGGCCGCGGTCATCATGCTGGCCGGCGGCGGTATCGCGGCGTACGCGCTGACCCGGGACTCCGCCGGCAGCGGCACGACAGCCGCGCCCGGCACGACCGCCGCGCCCTCGGGCGGGCCGGCCGCCACCGGGCCGTCCCGGTCCGGCGCGCCCAAGCCCGGCGGCACCACCGTGGTCGCCCCGGCCCTGGGTATCAGCTACGACGTGCCCGCCGGGTGGACGATCGCCGAGCCCACCGATATCACCGTGCAGACCGGGACCGACGGCTCGGTCATCGGGCACGCCAAGTCCACCGAGGGCAACGACTACTGCGCGGGCTCGGCGTATCGGACCCTCGCCTTCGTCGCCCACGTCGACGGCAGCGATCCCGCCGCCGCGGCCGTCAAGGTGGCGAGAATCTCGGCGGAGAGCGGCTACTCGGACGCGACCGGCGGCAACCAGGGCGCGCCGGACGCGGTCACCACCGCCAGCGGCATCACCGGCCAGCAGGTCGAGACCTCCGGCAGCTGGCAGCCGGGCGCGCCGGGCTGCACCACGACCAGCTACTCGATTTACACCTTCGCGTTCTCCGGCCCGAACAAGGCGCTGCTGGTGCTGGCCATCCTGGCCGACCGCGGTACCCAGGGCGAGCTGGCCGCCGACCGGGCCGCGCAGGTGATCGCCAGTCTCCGCATCTCCTGACCCGCGCCGATTAGGCTCGGGTCGTGGCCATCATGGACGACGACGAGATCTCCGCCGCGTTCGTCGGCGAGCTGACGCCCTACGCGGTGCCGGTGGTCCTCGAGGACCCCAACCCCGACTGGCCGTCCTGGTACGCCGACGACGCCCGGGCGATCCGAGCGGCCTTGGGGGCGAAGGTCTTACGGCTCGAGCACACCGGCTCCACCTCGGTGCCCGGCCTCGCCGCCAAGCCGGTCATCGACATCCTGCTCGTGGTCGCGGACACCGCCGACGAACCGGCCTACGTGTCCGCTCTGGAAGCCGCCGGATACACCCTGCGCGTACGCGAACCCGACTGGTACGAGCACCGCTGCCTCGTCCGCCGCGTGGAAGACGGTGCGCCGCACGACGTCAACCTCCATGTGTTCTCCCCCGGCCTCGGCGACACCGAGATCGAGCGAGTCCTCGCCTTCCGTGATCGGCTCCGCACCCACGCGGCCGACCGTGTCCACTACGAACAGACCAAACGCGAACTGGCGCAACGACAGTGGAAGTACGTCCAGCACTACTCCAACGCCAAGAGCGCGGTCATCGAGGAGATCATCGCCCGCGCCCTCCCCGCCCGCTAGCGCGTACCGCCGCCGGGGCCCGGCGGTGCTCGCCTCGGCTAATACACTGGCCGGATGCCCCTCGTCGAGGTGACCTACAAGCCGGAGCTTCCCGAGACTGTGCTGCGTGAACTGGGCAAATGGCTGCCGCACCTGGTGTCCCTCGCCGTCGAATGCCCGGAGGAGCCCTACGACGGCGACCTGCAGCCGGGGGATGTCGAGATCCGCTTCCATCCGCTGGGCAAGTTCGATCGGTCGGGGATGGATGTGGTCATCGAGGTCCGGTCGAAGTACTTCGCGAGCCGGGCCGAGAACCGGCAGGAGCGCTGTGACCAGCTGCTCGCCGATATCGAGAAGTTCGTCGACGCGCATATCGGCGTCTACTTGACCCTGCCGGTCGCGGCCTGGTCGCAGAGCGAGTGACCACTCACTGCCGCCCGGCGCGGTGGTACTGCCGCCACTTCCAATAGACCGGGCCCACAACGTAGACCCGGCCCGGAACGGCAATTTTCAATCAATGATTGAATTACTGATTGAACCGTGTTTCACTGCTTGCCATGGTCGAGAAAGTGTCCGCGGGAACGCGGGAACGGCTGCTCGCGGCGGCCGAGCAGCTACTGCTGACCGAGCCCTATGACGAGGTATCGGTGCGTGCTGTGTGCGCGGCGGCGGGAGCCAATCCCGCGGCGGTGCACTACCACTTCGGATCCAAGGAGGCCCTGGTCGCCGCCCTCATCGAGGCCCGGCTCGGGCCGCTGTGGGAGGAGGGGTTGGGGCGGGCCACGGGCGGGCGGGATTCGGTGCCCGCGGTGGTGGACACCATCCTCGCGCCGTTCCAGCAGCTGGCCGCGGATCCGCTGGGCCGCCTGCATCTCCGGCTGCTGGCCCGCTTCGTGCTGGGCCGGCATCAGACCTCGTGGCAGGGGCCGTGGTTCCGGATGGATTCCTGGACCCCGCTGCTGCCCGAACTGCGGGCCGGCGAGGCGGGACGGCGCTGGATGCTGGCCTTCGACCTGATCATCATGCGGTTCGGCACTCCCGAGATCGAGGATCACGGGATGCCCGAACCGGCGTTGACGGCCCTGCGGAACTTCGTGGTGGCCGGACTCACGGCACCGGGAGAACAACCATGAACGAGATCTTCGCACCGGCGAAACTCGGCCCGATCACCCTGCGCAACCGGGTGATCAAGGCCGCCACCTTCGAGGGACGCACCCCCGATGCGCTGGTCACCCCCGAACTCATCGACTTCCACCGCGAGGTCGCCGCGGGCGGGGTGGGCATGACCACCGTCGCCTACTGCGCGATCGCGCCGGGCGGCCGCACCGACCGGCACCAGATCTGGATGCGGCCCGAAGCCGTTCCCGGACTGCGTGAGCTCACCGACGCGGTGCACGCCGAGGGCGCGGCCGCCAGCGCCCAGATCGGGCACGCCGGACCGGTCGCCAACGCCGCCTCCAACCGCGCCCCCGCGCTCGCGCCGAGCCGTATGTTCAGCCCGCTGAGCATGCAGGCCATGCATGTGCCCGGCGACTCCGAGATCCGCGAACTCATTGCGGCACACGGGAATGCGGCGCTGCTGGCCGAGCAGGCCGGATTCGACGCGGTCGAAATCCATTTCGGCCACAACTATCTGGTCAGCTCGTTCCTGAGCCCGCTGCTCAACCGCCGCCACGACAAGTGGGGTGGCACGCTCGCCAACCGGGCCCGGCTCGCACGCGAAATCGCCTGCGCTGTACGGGATGCCGTGGGCGACCGGCTGGCGGTGACCGCCAAGCTGAACATGGAGGACGGCCGCCGCGGCGGGCTCGCGGTCCCCGAGAGCATCCAGGTAGCCGCCTGGCTGGAGGCCGACGGCGCGCTCGACGCCCTCGAATTGACCGCGGGCAGTTCACTTCTCAACCCCATGCTGCTGTTCCACGGCGACGCGCCGCGCAAGGAGTTCGCCGAGGTGCTGCCCGGCCCGGCGCGCATGGGTTTCAAACTGGCAGGGCGTGCCTTCCTCAAGGAGTACCCCTACCAGGAGGCGTATCTGCTGGAGCGGGCCCGCCAGTTCCGCCGCGAACTGTCCATGCCGCTGATCCTGCTGGGCGGCATCACCAATCTCGACACCATGAACCTGGCCATGACCGAGGGATTCGAGTTCGTCGCCATGGGCCGGGCACTGCTGCGCGAGCCGAATCTGTTGCAGCGCATCCAGGCCGACGCGGCCACCCGGTCGGCCTGCGTGCACTGCAACAAGTGCATGCCCACCATCTACACCACCACCCGCTGCGTGTTCCGGCCGGAGCGGACCATCATCGATCTCGACGGAAGGCAGCGGGCATGAGCGGACGACTCGACGGGCGGGTGGCGCTGATCAGCGGCGCGGCATCGGGAATGGGGGCCTCGCACGCGCGGGCGTTCGTGGCCGAGGGCGCCTCGGTGCTCATCGGCGACATCTCCGACGAGGCGGGCGCGAAACTGGCCGCCGAACTCGGCGCCGCCGCAGAGTACGTCCACCTCGATGTCACCAAGGCCGAGGACTGGCGCACGGCCGTGGACACCGCGGTCGAACGCTTCGGCAAGCTCGACGTGCTGGTCAACAATGCCGGCATCCTCGACTTCGGGCCGCTCGGCACCTACACCGAAGAGCAGTGGCAGCGTGCCCTGTCCATCAACCTCACCGGCCCCTTCCTCGGCCTGACCGCCGCCCGCGACGCCCTGGTGGCGGCCAGGCCCGCGGCGGTGGTGAACATCTCCTCCGCTGCCGGAATCCAGGGCGTGCCGGGCGCGCACGCCTACACCGCCTCGAAATTCGGGGTGCGCGGGCTCACCAAGTCCGCGGCGCTCGAACTCGCCCCGCACGGGGTGCGGGTGAATTCCGTTCACCCGGGCGGGATCATGACGCCGATGATCGGCGTGCCCGAGGGCACGACCACCGATCGCGACGCGAACCCCCTGGCCCGCCTCGGTGTGCCCGAAGAGGTCACGGCGCTCGTGGTGTTCCTCGCGAGCCAGGAATCCAGCTATTGCAATGGCGCCGAGTTCGTCGTCGACGGCGGTATGACGGCGGGCCGCCCGGTCTGAGACCTACTGCTTGTAGGTCGCCAGGAAACGTCCGATGCGCTCGATGATGGCCTCGAGCTCATCGGCATGCGGCAGCGTCACGATCCGGAAGTGGTCGGGGCGCGGCCAATTGAAGCCGGTGCCCTGCACGATGTGGATCTTCTCGCGCAGCAGCAGATCCAGCACGAACTGCTCGTCGTCGTGGATCCGGTACATGTCGAGGTCGATGCGCGGGAAGGCGTACAGCGCGCCCCGGGGCTTCACGCACGAGATGCCCGGGATGGCGTTGAGCGCCTCCCACGCGCGGTCGCGCTGCTCGCGCAGGCGGCCGCCGGGCAGGGTGAGGTCGTAGATGCTCTGGTGTCCGCCGAGCGCGGCCTGAATCGCCTGCTGCGCAGGAACATTCGCGCACAGCCGGAGACCCGCCAGCATGGTCAGGCCCTCGAGGTAGTTCTCGGCGTGCTCGATCGGGCCCGATACCACCAGCCAGCCACCGCGGAAGCCGGCGGCGCGGTAGGACTTGGAGAGCCCGGAGAAGGTGAGGCACAACAGATCCGGGGCCAGCGCGGCGGTCGCGGTGTGGGTCAGGCCGTCGTAGAGGATCTTGTCGTAGATCTCGTCGGAGAACACCACCAGGTTGTGGCGGCGCGCGATCTCCAGCATCTGGCGCACCACCTCGGGCGAATACACCGCGCCCGTGGGGTTGTTCGGGTTGATGATGACCAGCGCCCGGGTGCGGTCGGTGATCTTGGACTCGATATCGGCCAGATCCGGCATCCAGTCCGAGCCCTCGTCACAGATGTAGTGCACGGGCCGGCCGCCGTTGAGCGCGGTGGCGGCGGTCCAGAGCGGGAAATCCGGTGCGGGAACCAGGACTTCGTCGCCGTTCTCCAGCAGCGCGGTCATGGCCATCATGATGAGCTCGGAGACGCCGTTGCCCAGGAAGACCTGTTCGACGTCGACCTCGGGGAGTCCGAGGGTCTGGTAGTACTGCACCACCGCGCGCCGCGCCGAGAGCAGACCCTTGGAGGTGGAGTAGCCGCTGGACTGCGGCAGATTGCGGACCATGTCCTGAAGCAGTTCGGCGGGCGCCTCGAAGCCGAAGGTCAGCGGGTTGCCGGTGTTGAGCTTCACGACGTGATGCCCTTCCGCCTCCAGCCGTGCGGCATGCTCGGCGACCGGCCCGCGGATCTCGTAGGACACGCCCGCCAGCTTGCTCGACTGCTTCACCTGCATCAAACGACCCCTTCTCGGTGTGGTTGCCGCACACTCTACTTGGAAATTCCAAGTTTGCACTTGGTATTTCCAAGCTGTTGGTTAGAGTGGGATCGTGACACGCCGAAGCTACGACCACTACTGCACCGTCAGCCGCGCCCTCGACATCGTCGGCGACCGGTGGAACCTGCTGGTGGTCCGCGAATTGTGTTCGGGCCCGCGCCGATACAGCGATCTGTTCGCCGACCTGCCCGGCATCAGCACCGATGTGCTGGCCGCCCGGCTCAAGGACCTCGAGCGTGACGGGATTCTCACCAAGCGCCGCGTCGGCCCCCGCGCCGGAACCGCGGTCTACGAACTCACCGACTCCGGCGCGGCACTGCGGCCGGTGCTGGACTCGCTGTCGGCCTGGGGCGCGGCACAACTCGGCGAACAGCGCGCGACCGACGCCGTACGAGCGCACTGGTTCGCACTCCCCCTCGGACATGCCGTGGCCGAGCTGGTGCCCGCCGGCACTGTCACGGTCCGCATCGGCGACACCGCCTTCCACTACGTGATCACCGAATCCGGCCTCACCCATCACGACGGCCCGGCCGCCGCGCCGGATCTGGAGATCCGGCTGGAGCTGGCCGCGGCGAGCGAGATCGCCACCGGCGCCCGCTCGCTCGCCGCGACCCTCGACCAGGCGACCGGAACCGGGCAACCGGTCGCCTGAACCGCGGCACCCCTCGTCGACGCGGTGGCGGCAGGTGGTCGGCGGCCGTCGGTAGCATCGGCTGGGTTGTGCCCGCATCGATCGAGGAGGAATCCGTGACCAGCGAGAACGCCACCGGCACGATCACGATCGTCGGCTCGGGGAGTGCCAGTGCCACGCCGGACATCATGCGGGTGGCGATCTCTGTCGAGACGCGCGCCGACACCGTGGCCGCCGCCTACGCGCGGGCCGGGGAACACGCCGACGCGGTGATCTCGTCGCTGCGCGCGGACGGCGTGGCGGGTCGCGACATCACGACCAGCGGGCTCACGGTGCGCGCGGAAACCATATGGACCGAAGGGAATCGGGAGAAGCTGGTCGGCTATATCGCCGGCACCGCGCTGACGGTCACGCTGCGCGAGATCGCCGGACCCGGCGGGGAGGCGAAACCCGCCGCCGACGGCGGGCCCGCCGCGATCATCGCGCACGCGGTCGACGCGGGCGGCGACGATGTGCGCCTGGGCGGGCTGACGCTGACCGTCGCCGACGAGGAGAGCCTCTTGGTCCGCGCCCGCGACGCCGCCTGGGACCACGCACTGGGCAAGGCCGAACAGTACGTGTTCCGGGCGGGCCGCAGGCTGGGACCGGTGCTCGAGATCACCGAGGACGTCTCCGGTCCCGCGCCCACGCCGCGAATCGCGTTCGCCGCCGGCAAGATGGCCGCTCCGGGTAGCGCGGTGCCGGTGGAGCTCGGCGAGAGCGAACTGTCCACCAGCGTCCGGATCACCTGGCAGCTGGCCTGAGTCTCAGAGCTCGACCTGCGCCAGCAGGGAACCGGCGCGCACGGCGGTGAGCTGAATGCGAAACCGGCTGGCGTCCGCCCGGTTTCGATGAGGGAACGGGTCCTCGACGACCATTCCGCGGAGATCGTGCAGCAGCCGCGTACCCTGCGCGATGGTGAGGCGCCCGGTGTCCACCAGGTGCCGCACATTGCGGCCGCCGTCCGGATCACCGGTCCCGGCGGCATACGCCGCCACCTGCTGCAACGCCGACCGCAGCCGCTTCTCGCACGCCGGGAACCGGCCCCGCTCATAGTGTTTCACCGCGTGCCGCAGGTGATCCAGCGCCGTCTGCTGGCCGCGCACCTCGAGCTCGGTCTCCAGCAACGCCACCTGCTCGGCCAGCCGCACCGGCAGCCACGCCGTGGGTTTCAGGCGACATCGCACGCTCGCCTCCGGCCCCGTACCGATCACCCGGTCGATCTTCATCCGGTAGCCGTCCTCGAGCAGCGCCGTGCGCAACACCGGCATCCACCCCGGAAGGCTCTTGCGCGCCAGGGACTCTCCCTGCAGGAACCGCGCCACCGTCACCTCGACCAGATCCAGCAGCGCCCGATCCGCCTCCGCGTTCCCGCCCAGCGCCGCCAGCCGCGCCCCGTACACCGGCGTCACCAACCGCCCCCAGTAGCTGTCGGCGTTCACCCACAACTCGACGCCGTACTCCGGCCGCTTGAGATCCACCCCCAGCAGCAATGCCTCGAGCGAGTGGAACCGCGACTGATCCCCATAGATCAGCTCCACCACCGACGCCACAGTCGGATCCGACAACGTAGTCATGGGCAACATCTTGGCGCACCCCCAAACCGCCCGCGCCCCAACCCATCCCCCGCGACGCCGGCCCGCCGACACCGAGATCGGGAAGCTGTCCCTGCGGAGCGTCGGGCGACATTCCGCAGGGACAGCTCCCCGATCTCGAAGGACCTGGTCAGCGTTCCAGGACGGCGATGCACTCGACGTGGTGGGTGCCGGGGAAAGCGTCGAAGACGCGCAGATCCACCGGCTGGTAGCCGACGGCGCGGTAGAGACCGATATCCCGGGCGAAAGAGGCGGGGTCGCAACCGATGTGGATGATGCGCCGCGGCGAACGCTCACCCAGCGCATTGATCACGTCCTTGCCCGCGCCCGCGCGCGGCGGGTCGAGCACGACGACATCCGGTGCGGTATCGGACTGTTCGTGAATCCACCGCTCGACGCGCTCGGCGGTCAGATCCACCCACGGCAGATCCCGCAGCGCGGCACGCCCCTCGGCGACCGCGGTGCGCGCGAACTCGACACCGTGCACCATCCCGGTCACCCCGACCTGTTCCGCCAGCCGCGCGGCGAACACGCCCACGCCGCAGTACAGGTCCCAGACCAGCGCCCCGGGCGCGCAGTCCGCCCACTCCGCCACCACATCCGAATAGCACTGCGCCGCACCGTAATGCGGCTGCCAGAACCCGGTCGCCGACAGCTCCCATCGCCGCTCGCCCACGTACTGCACCGCCCGGCCGCTGCCATCCACCACGCGCTCGGTCCGCGCACTGTGCGCCGCCGCCCGCCGCGCGGCGGTACTGCGCCGATCACCTCCGCCACGCCGACCGGAATCCCCTGCCCCACCGCCTCTTTCACGACGCCCGCGCGGACCGCCCGCCGCCGCCCCGGCCGGAGCCAGTTCGACGACGTGCCGCACCCCGTCCCCGTCCACGACCACAACGAGATCCGCCCCGGGCGTCCACACCCGCTCGCCGATCCCCGCCATGGCCCCCGCCACCGGCTGCGGGCACCGCAGATCCGCGATCACCTCGGTGCTCCGATACCGGTGCACCCCGGCCCGCCCCTCCGCGTCCACCACCAGCCGCACCCGGCTCCGCCATCCGGCGGTGTACGACCCCACCGAAGGCTCGCCGTCCTGCGGCGTTTCCCCGGCACCGGGGCGGGCGATGAGCGCACGCGCCGAGGGCGTCGACACCCCGCCGATTCGACCCGGCGGGACGTTCGCGCCCGGGGTCGGGCGCGGGGCCGTCGCGGCGGGCTCGCCGCGACCGCCGAGCAGGGTCGAGCCGAGGTCGGTCGTCACGCTGCCGAGCCGCCCGGGATGGCCGGGCTCCGGGATCGGTGCACCGGGCGAGGTTCCTGGTGCCACACCGATCGCCAATCCGGGCGGTGCCGGGATCGGTTCGACGGCGAAGTCCGGTTCCCAGTCGGCGAGGCGGCGCAGCTGCTCGGCGACGACCTGGCGTTTGAGTTCGCGCTGGGCCGCGGGGGTGGCGAAGGTGAAGTCGCAGCAGCCCGCACCGCCCGGACCGGAGACCGGACAGGTGGCGGGGACGCGGTCGGGCGAGGCGTCGAGGATCTCGATGGCGTCGGCGCGGCAGAAGGAGCCGCCGCGGTCCTCGGTGACGAGAGCGCGGACCAGTTCACCGGGCAGGCCGTGGCGCACGAACAGCACGCGGCCCTCGTGGCGGGCCACACAGAAGCCGCCGTGGCCGGGCGGGCCCAGACGGACCTCGAAGACCTCTCCGTACCAATCCGATCCGGCGCTCATGCCTCGTCTCCGAATCCGCGACGCACCGAACCGGGGGCATTGACCACCCGGCCGGGACGGGCCCGGCCCGCCGAGGACGACAGCTGCCAGGGCACGCTCGTCACCATGACGCCGGGCTCGAACAGCAGCCGGCCCTTCAGCCGCAGCGCACTCTGGTTGTGCAGCAACTGCTCCCACCAGTGGCCGACCACGTATTCGGGAATGAACACGGTCACCACGTCGCGCGGGGAGTCCTTGCGCACCCGCTTCACGTAATCCACCACCGGCTTGGTGATCTCACGATACGGAGACTCGATCACCTTGAGCGGCACCACGATATCGCTGCGCTCCCACTCCCGCACCAGCGCCCGGGTGTCGGGCTCGTCGACGTTCACCGTGATGGCCTCGAGCGTGTCGGGCCGGGTGGCGCGGGCGTAGGCCAGGGCGCGCTTGGTGGGCAGGTGCAGCTTGGACACCAGCACGATGGAGTGCGTGCGGCTGGGCAGCACGCCGTCCCATTCGGACTCGTCCAGCTCCCGCGACACCGTGTCGTAGTGGCGGCGAATGAGTTTCATCAGCCCGAAGATGGCCGCCATGGTGACGATGGCGATCCACGCGCCCGCCAGGAACTTGGTGACCAGCACGATCAGCAGCACGGTCGCGGTCATGGTGAGACCGATCGCGTTGATCACCCGCGACCGCTTCATCCGCGCCCGCACCGCCGGATCGGTCTCGGTGCGCAGCAGTCGCGTCCAGTGCCGCAGCATGCCGGTCTGACTCAGCACGAACGACACGAACACGCCCACGATGTAGAGCTGGATCAGGCGCGTCACCTCGGCGCCGAACAGCACTACGAAGGCGATGGCCGCGCCGGCCAGGAACAGGATGCCGTTGCTGAACGCCAGCCGATCACCACGAGTGTGCAGCTGCCGCGGCAGGAAACGGTCCTGCGCCAGAATCGAACCCAGCACCGGGAAGCCGTTGAAGGCGGTATTGGCCGCCAGCACCAGGATCAGCGCGGTGACGATGGTGATGAAGTAGAAGCCGGCCGGGAATCCCGAGAACACCGCGCCCGCGAGCTGCGCCACCAGCGTCTTCTGCTCGTATCCGGCGGGTGCGCCGATCAGGTCGTCGGTGTTGTGCGCGTACACGATGCCGACCTTCTGAGTGAGCACGATCATGCCCATGAAAAGCGTCACCGCGATGCAACCGAGCAGCAGCAGGGTGGTGGCGGCATTGCGGGACTTGGGTTTGCGGAACGCGGGCACGCCATTGCTGATCGCCTCGACACCGGTCAGCGCCGCACAACCGGAGGAGAACGCGCGTGCGATGAGGAACACGAACGCCAGCCCGAACAAATGCTCGTCCTCGGCCTTCAGACCGAACCCGTACGACTCGGCGTGCACGGTCTGCCCCAGGCCGAGCCGGGTGAAACCCCAGATGAGCATGATGAACATGCCGATCATGAAGGCGTACGTGGGAATCGCGAAGGCCGTGCCGGATTCGCGCACGCCGCGCAGATTGATCGCGGTGAGGATCACGATCGCGGAGACCGCGAACAACACCTTGTGGGTGGCGACGAACGGCACCGCCGACCCGATATTGGAGGCCGCCGACGAGATCGACACAGCCACCGTGAGCACGTAGTCCACCAGCAGCGCGCTGCCGACGGTCAATCCGGCGGTGGGACCGATGTTCTTGGTCGCGACCTCGTAATCGCCGCCGCCGGAGGGGTAGGCGTGCACGTTCTGGCGGTAGCTGGCAACCACCACGGCCATCACCAGTGCGACCGCCAGACCGACCCACGGCGCGTAGGCGTAGGCCGACAGTCCGGACACCGACAGCACCAGGAAGATCTCCTCCGGCGCGTATGCCACCGAGGACAACGCGTCCGAGGCGAACACCGGGAGCGCGATCCGCTTGGGCAGCAGCGTATGCCCGAGAGAATCGCTGCGGAATGGGCGGCCGACCAGCATGCGCTTGGCGGCCGTCGTCAACTTCGACACTCCAGGCAGCATAAGGCAGTGCGCGAGCGACCGTGTTCGGGGCGCAACCTCACAGTCGTAGGGTGACGGGTGTGGGTTGTGAGGTTTTCCCGGTTCCGGTTTGAACGCCTTCCGGAGGGGGAAAGTGCCCGCAGTGAAACTCGAACGGTACGGTTGCGACCCGAGCAAGCAACCAGACCGCACACCACGGTTTTCGGGAATGGGGTTCGTACGGTGTACGTCGTGATCATGGGGTGTGGGCGGGTCGGCTCCTCGCTCGCCCGCGCTCTCGTCCGTATCGGCCACGAGGTCGCGGTGATCGATCAGAACTCGAGTGCCTTCCTGCGGCTGGGCCGCGACTTCCCGGGGCTGTGCATCACCGGCGTCGGCTTCGATCGAGATGTCTTGACCCGTGCCGGAATCGAGCGCGCCGGGGCCTTCGCCGCGGTGTCCTCCGGTGACAACTCCAACATCATCTCCGCCCGCGTGGCCCGCGAGACGTTCGGCGTGGAGCGCGTGGTGGCCCGCATCTACGACGCCAAGCGCGCCGCGGTGTACGAGCGCCTGGGCATACCCACCATCGCCACCGTGCCCTGGACCACCGACCGCTTCCTGCGCAGCCTGGTCGCCGACCAGTCCACCACTACCTGGCGCGACCCCACCGGCACCGTCGCGGTCACCGAACTCGCGCTCCACGAGAACTGGTACGGGCGTTCGGTCCACGCGCTCGAGGACGCCATCGGCGCGCGTGTGGCCTTCATCATCCGCTTCGGACAGGGCGTACTGCCCGATGGCAAGTCCATGCTGCAGGCCGACGACCTGGTCTATGTCGCCGCCACCTCCGGCAGCGTCGGCGAGGCCGTCGCACTGGCCGCCAATCCCCCCGCGAGCGAGGACTGATCGTGAAAGAAGCTCGAGCATGAAGGTAGCCATCGCCGGCGCCGGAGCCGTCGGCCGCTCCATCGCCCAGGAACTCCTACGCGCCGGCCACCAGGTCATGCTGCTGGAACGCCGCCTCGACCACATCGACCCGACCAACGCGCCCACCGCGGTCTGGACCCACGCCGACGCCTGCGAACTCGAAACCCTCGAGGAGGCCGGGCTGGAAACCTACGACGTGGTCATCGCCGCCACCGGTGACGACAAGGTGAACCTGGTGTTCAGCCTGCTGGCCAAGACCGAGTTCGGCGCGGGGCGCGTGGTGGCCCGCGTCAACGACCCTCGCAACGAGTGGCTGTTCGACTCGTCCTGGGGGGTGGACGTCGCCGTCTCCACCCCGCGCCTGCTCGCCTCGCTGGTCGAGGAGGCCGTCTCGGTGGGCGACCTGGTCCGGCTGATGACACTGCGCCAGGGTCAGGCCAACCTGGTCGAGATCACCCTGCCCACCGACACCCCCTTGGCGGGCAAGGCCGTTCGCACCCTCGCCCTGCCCCGCGACGCCGCGCTGGTCACCATCCTGCGCGGGGGCCGCGTCATCGTCCCGCAGGCCGACGACCCCCTGGAAGGCGAGGACGAGCTGCTGTTCGTCGCCTCCGTCGAAGCCGAGGACGAGCTGCGCAAAGCGCTCGGCGTCAACAGTTTCAACAGCACGGGCAACGCCCCGGCCTGACCGCGCGCCGACCACGGATCCGGACACAACAGTGGGCCGGGCGCCCCCCCCGCGCCCGGCCCCCACGCCCGTGTGCACACCCAGGGTGGTTTAAACAAATGTCGCGGCCCACGACAACAGCAGGGTATATC
>NZ_JBHZAL010000030.1:86494-96907 GCF_042754245.1 Nocardia sp. NPDC059228
GGCGCACCCCCTGCGCCCGGCCCACTCGCCGTTGTCCACACCGAACCGTCAGGACGCCACCCGCAGTTCGGCGCGCAGCCGATTCAGCGCGCGATGCTGCATGACCCGCACCACGCCCGGGCTGGTGCCGATGGCCTCGGCGGTCTCCGCCGCCGTCCACCCCAGCACGATCCGCATGACCAGCACCTCACGGTGGGTCGAGGACAGCACCTGCATGAGATCGCGTGCCGCCCGGCGGGTTTCCATCGCCAGCGCCCGCTCCTCGGGTCCCGCCTCGTTCATCGGCGCGTCCGGGAACTCCGCGACCGGGTAGGCCGGGTGCTGCTGCGCCCGCCGGAACGAGTCGGCCACCTTGTTCGCCGAGATGCCGTAGACGAATGCCAGGAACGATTTGCCCTGATCCCGGTAGCGCGGGATGGCCTGCACCGTCGCCAGGCAGACCTCCTGCGCCACATCGTCCGCGGTCACCTGCAGGTGACCCGCGCCGCCCATCCGTGCCGCGCAGTAGCGGCGCACCAGCGGATACACGATCTTGAGAATCTCCGAGACCGCCTCCCGGTCACCGGCGGCGGCCGGGCCGATCAGCTTCTCCAATTCCGCTGCGGCGCGCCGGGACTCCGATGACGCCACACTTCCTGCTTTGCCTCCCCGCCCCGCCGGGTGCCGGCGCGAGGCTGCCGTCTGCACCGCGGTCCCGAGCCCCTCGCCCCGGTCCTGCGCTGCCACTGCCTTGCCGTCGGTAACCAACTCCGCGATCCTTTCTCCGATGAGCTGCTGAGAGCTTCTGAGAACGATCGTGCTCGCCGGGAGCCCGCCGAAATAGGTACCCCAGGGGTGGGTTGGTCACCCCCTTCCGTCCCCCAATGGCGCCGAAGGTGTTGCGCCCTGGACATTTAGCGCGATAAGGACCCGATCGGGCGGTTGTCTAGCCCGCGGATTCCGGGGCTTTGGCGGACGAGGAGGGCAGATGGCCCGCCTTGCGCACCGCCCAGAAGGTCACCAGTGCCGCCACGGCGGTCAGCGGCCAGCCCATGGCGATGCGCGCCACGGCCAGCAGACCGGTGCTGTTGGCGTCGTAGAGGTAGTTCTGCACCAGGTAGCGGGCCACGAACACCACCGCCCACACCGCGGTCGCGATGTCGTAGAGCCGCATGACGCGCTTGTCCGACCGCCACTCGGTGCCGTGCCCGTTGAGCGCACCCCAGATCACGCCCGCCAGCGGCCAGCGCACCACCAGCGACATCAGGAACACACCGCCGTAGACCAGGCTGGCGTAGATGCCGAACAGGAAGAAGCCCTTGGCCTCCCCCATCCGGTAGGCGATGAACGCGCACACGCCCACCCCGAGGAAGCCCGAGATGGCCGGCTGGATCGGACCGCGACGCACCAGGCGCCACACCAGGATCGCCGCGGCCACGCCCAGCGACGCCCAGATGGCGGCGGTCAGCCCGCGCAGCGAGTTCACCGGCACGAACACCAGCACCGGCAGCGAGGAGTAGATCAGGCCGCTGAGGCCGCCCATCTGCTCGAGCAGCGTCTGTTCGGGTTCCTGCTCGCCCTCGTCGTCGGCGGCGTCCCGGGCGGCGCGCTCGGCGTCGACCAGCGCCTGCATGTCCTCGTCCAGCAGCGCGTGGTCCATGCGCAGTGGCGGTTCGTCGCCCGAGACGGCATTGAGCTGGACCGTGGGCGGATCGAACGGGGCTGGCGCGCCGAAGGACTCGGTGCGATCACGGCCCTGGTCGCCGTTGCTGGTGGGGTTAGGCATGAGTGTCAGGAGTTCCCGCGGAGTTCGTAGTAGGGGTTGTAGATGACCTTGCCGCCGTCGCGTTCGCCGACCCGGCCGCGGACCAGGATACGACGGCCCGGCTCGATTCCCGGGATGCGACGCCGCCCGATGAAAACCAGCGCCACACTGTCGGTGCCGTCGAAGAACTCGGCTTCCACCTCAGCGCCCGCCGATTTGGGACAGGCCTCGACACTGCGGAGCCGGCCCAGCATGGTGACTTCCTCACCGCGCCGGCACTCCGATGCCCGGCACGCGCCCGACGCCTCCGACGTCTCGGCGAGCTCCTCGGCATCCAAACGATCCAGGTCCTCTGTCAGGCGCCGGCCGAGCCGCCGGAAATAGCCCGACGGGGTGTCCTTCCCACCCGCGGATGGCATCTCGCACGCTCTCCTGTAGAGCTCGACGGCGTGGGTCTCACGTCGTTCGTTCCTTCCACGGCGCCCGGCGGTTTGCCATCCGGCCGCCTGTGGCCGTACCTCCGCCACTGTAGATGGGACGGCCTGCACCCGCCACGCACGCCGGTCACCAGTACTCTCGATCGGTGCCCGATCTACCACGTCCGGCGGTCGCCGTCGCCCTGCCCGGAACCGGCTCCGACGCCCATTTCGCCCGCCGCGCCTTCGGATCCGCTTGCGCCGCACTGGATCTGCCGTTCCTGGCGGTCGACCCGGACCCGCGCGGGGTGATCGACAGCTACCGCAGCGCCCTGGACGCCGCGGCGCGCTCGGGCCCGGTGCTGATCGCGGGCATCTCGCTGGGTGCGGCCGTCGCCGTCGACTGGGCCGCGCACCACCCGGACTCGGTGTACGGCGTGGTCGCCGCCCTGCCCGCCTGGACCGGCGCCGACACCACCGGCTGCCCCGCCGCCCTGAGCGCCGCCGCCACCGCCGCCCAGCTGCGCGCCGACGGCCTCGACGCCGTCCTGACCCGCATGCGCGAATCCAGCCCCGCCTGGCTGGCCGAGGCCCTCACCCGCTCCTGGACCTCCCAGTGGCCCGAGCTGCCCGCCGCCCTGGAAGAGGCCGCGGCCTACCGCTGGCCCGAACCCGAGGTCCTGGCCGCCGTCACCGCCCCCGTCGAGGTCATCGGCGCGATCGACGACCCCGTCCACCCGTTCGTCGTAGCCGAACGCTGGGCCACGCTGCTCCCGCACGCCACGCTGCACTCGATCACCCTGGACGAGCTGGGCGCGGACCCGTCGGTCCTCGGCGCGCGGGGTATCAACGCCCTGCTGCCCCGCCGCATCCCGACCCCCTGACCGGAATCCGTCCCCGCCACGACGTCCGTCGTGACTCGCGGCGGGTCGCGCTCACGACAGTCCGGTGACCGCGCTGCGCACCTTCATCGCGCCGAAAGCGAAACGGGGCTCCGCCACTGTGGCGGAGCCCCGTTTCGCTTGTCGTGCAGCCGAATCCGGGCAGACCGGTCCGGACCGTCCGGTCAGTTCAGGCCGAGCTGCTGCATGGCCGAGCCCTCCGCGCCGCGCCGCGGTTCGGTAGGCGCCTGCTCGGGCTGGAAGGCCGGGCCGCCCTGCATGGCGGCCATCTGGGCCTGCATGGCCTGCTGCTGGGCGGCCAGCTGCTGCTGGTGGGCGGCGGCGAGCTGGTCGGCCAGCTCCTGGGGTAGGACCACCGGCAGCGGTTCACGCACCGGCAGCGGCTCGTCCCCGCGGCGCACCACGGTCTCGCTCATGACCGCGCGAGCCGCGGCCACCAGCGGGGTGTTCTCGTCGGCCGCGCCGGTCGGACCGGCCGCGACCAGGCGCACCATCCAGCGGTAGCCGTCCACGCCGATGAAGCGCAGATCCGCGCCCTGGGTCACGGCGTGCAGCTCACGACCCCACGGGCCCTGCACCACCGACACCTGCGCGCCGTCCTTGCGCAACGTCTCGGCCAGATCGGCTGCCACCGAACGCCATTGGCCCGAGGTCTTGGGAGCGGCGTAGGCCGCCACCGTGATCCGGCCGTGCTGGGTGGCCAGGTGCACCGCCTGCGGCGCGCCTTCGGGGGTCATCTCGACCTGCAGCTGCCCGCCCGGCGGCACCGGCACGATGACCGAGCCCAGATCCAGGCGCTGCTCGGCGATCGACTCGAGCCGGTCGGCGACGTCCTCGTAGTCGTAGGGACCGCTCTCCGGGCCGCGGGCGGCGGGCTCGTCGAACTCCTCGAATTCGTCTGCCGTGTAGCCGGTCTCGTCGTACGCGTCCGCGTCCGCGTACTCGTCGTACTCGGTGTACTCGTCGTCGTACTGCGACGCGTCGTCTCTGTCGCCGCCCTTGTTCTTCTTGCGTCCGAACACCATCGTCATGCCTCCTTGCCGGTCGCCTGACCCGCCCCACCGGACTGCGCGGACAGGCTGGCGTGCCCACCGCTGGATCCGTATCCTCCTGCGCCGCGCGTGGTGTCGTCGAGCGCCTCGACCTCGACGAAGTCCACCAATTCGACCTTCTGCACCAGCAACTGCGCGATGCGGTCACCCCGCCGGAGCTCGATGGCCGTACGCGGATCGTGATTGATCAGGCACACCTTGATCTCACCGCGGTAGCCCGCATCGACCGTGCCGGGGGTATTGACAACCGACAGTCCCGCCTTCGCCGCCAGGCCCGACCGCGGGTGGATCAGCCCGACCGTGCCGGTCGGGAGCGCCACCGCGATGCCGGTGCCGACGAGCACCCGCTCCCCCGGTTCGATGATGACGTCCTCGGTGGTGCACAGGTCCACGCCGGCGTCGCCCTCGTGGGCACGCGTCGGTACGGGGATGCCGGGATCGAGCCGCAGCAGGGGAATAGGTGGAATACCGGTCACGTAGGCCGAGCCTACGCGTTCCGCCTCTCGGTCATTGACCTAGTCTGAGGTCGTGTCCGACCAGCCCCCTCAGGTGACCATGGATCCCAAACAGCAGACCGAGCCCCTCTACACCGAGCGCCTCTGGGTGCCGCTGTGGTGGTGGCCCGTCGCGCTCGTCGTGACGGGGCTGCTGGCAGCCGAAATCCACATGGGCGCACCGGGAGTGCGGGCGTGGCTGCCGTACGTGCTGCTGTTCCCGGTGCCCGTGTGGGTGCTGCTGTGGTTCTCCCGCCATCGCGTGGAAGTGGCCCCCGACGATGCCGGTGTCCCGGAACTGCGCACCGATCGCGCGCACCTGCCCGCGACCTTCGTCAAGCGCGCCGCACCGGTGCCGACCAGTGCGAAAAGCGCGGCGCTGGGCCGACAGCTCGACCCCGCCGCGTTCGTCCAGCATCGGGCCTGGATCGGGCCCATGGTGTTGCTCGTGCTCGATGATCCGGATGATCCGACGCCGTACTGGCTGGTCAGTACGCGTCGTCCGGAACGCATCATCACCGCACTCGGCCTGAAGAACGCGGCCGAGCAGTCCTGATTCATCGAGATTCCGCGCCCCGCTGCGAAGCGGTCTTTCCGCCCTGCTTCGCACAGAGGATTTTCCGCAGCCCCGTCCGGTCCGCGCTCGGCGGACCGAGCGCGGGCTGACGGATTGCGCTCCGGGACCGTGCCTTACGCGGCGCAGTCCATGCAGATCATCTGACCGCCGGACTCGGTGGCCAGTCGGCTGCGGTGGTGCACCAGGAAGCAGCTCGAACATGTGAATTCGTCCGCCTGCTTCGGGATGACCCGGACCGAGAGCACTTCCTCGGAAAGGTCCGCGCCGGGAAGCTCGAACGATTCCGCGGTATCGGATTCGTCGATATCCACGACGGCGGACGCGGCTTCGTTGCGGCGAGCCTTCAGCTCCTCCAGCGAGTCCTCCGATACGTCGTCGGATTCATTGCGCCGCGGTGCGTCATAGTCGGTTGCCATGTCGTCTTCCCCTCGTCCTTACTCCGTATATCCCGGACCGGCACCCTCCTGACCGGCTCCTGGCAGGAGCCGGATCGGGTGGGGATGCCGCCCCGCCCGTGGTGTACGTCACGCGTACACCGGTCACAGATCCGAGCCGGATACTCCTCATCCGCACCGGATCGCGCTCGGTCAACGCAGGACATGCCCTTGTTGTTCCCGAAATCGAACCCCAGTTTCACCCGGGTTGTACGATCTGGGCCGCCAGACAATAGCGGACCCCGGGACAAAAGTCGCAATCAAAACCCCTGCGAGTTGAAACTGAGGGGTAATCGTCACCGACAAGGGAACTCTTCGAGATCTTCCTGGCGCCGTCCGAGACCTCCCCGCCACACCCAGCGGCCGACTTGCCGTGGCCGTTCACACGACAATCGCGACGTTTTCGTAGAGTGTGGGCGTGGTTTCACTGATCACCCAAGGTAACTCGACCGATCCGGACGGACGGTCCTTCATCCGGCGGCGCTGGGAGCCCTGGGCGGCCATGGTGGGCGTCATCGCTCTCATCTGCGTCGGCGTGTGGTTCAAGGCGCTGACCACGAGCGAGGGTGACCAGGGTGCGATGGCCTGCAACTCCCCCAGCCCCGCCTCGAGCACGACCGCGGCCCAGCCCGCCCCCCTCGGCGAGCGGGTGGGGGCCTCACGATTGCGGGATGTGGAGCCCGCGCCCCTCGCCCAGTCGAAGGTGCGCGTGTTCAATGCCAACGGCCAGCGCGGCCAGGCCGCGCACGTGGCCTCCGAGCTGGGTGACCGCGGTTTCGCCAGTGCACCGGACGTGCAGATAGGTAACGATCCGGTGTACGTGAACGGCGACCTCGAATGCACCGGGCAGATCCGTTTCGGCGTGAAAGGCCGGCCCGCGGCGGCGTCGGTGCAGCTGGTGGCGCCGTGCGCCGAGCTCATCGAGGATCAGCGCCAGGACGACACCGTGGACATGGTGCTGGGCTCGCTGTTCCGCGATATCCGGCCCGACACCGATGCCGAGGAGGTGCTGAAGTCGCTGAAGAACCCGACGCCCGGCACCGCGCCGGCCATCGACCCCAAGCTGCTGGAGGCCGCGCGGCACGCGAAGTGCTGAGAATCTCTTTCGCGGGGTGTGTGCTCTGACCGGCAGACCCGGCGTGAAACTCCAACCGGCGCAACCAAGTATATGAACCGGATAACACGAATCGCCGCGATCCTTCGATCGCGGCGATTCGTTTTGCCCGGTCCGGACCGGCGGTCAGGGGTGCCCGGTGGTCGTCCAGCCCTCTGTCACGGCACCGGGATAGGGGTGGTGACATCCAGACGCCTGAACAGACCGAACAGTTCATCAGCGATGCCGGGGGCGGCGGCGGACACCAAATCGCCTGCGGTGCCCGGCGAGTCGGGTGCGGGTGGCAGGATCAGGCGTGCGCCCGCCTCGGTGGCGATGAGCGCCCCCGCGGCCCAGTCCCACAGGTTCAGGCCGTGCTCGTAGTAGGCGTCGGTGCGGCCCTCGGCCACGGCGCACAGGTCCAGCGCCGCCGAGCCGAAGCGGCGGATGTCGCGAATGTGCGGCAGCACCTGCGCCACCAGCTCACCCTGACGGATCCGGCGCTCGGTGGCGTAGGCGAAGCCGGTGGCCACGAGCGCCATGGACACCGCGTCGACCCGGTTGGCGCGCAAGGCAATCGGCGCGCCTCCCGGGGCGGTGCCGTCCACGCTGGAGTCGGCGCGGTGCGCACCCAGGCCGAGCCCGGCGCTGTAGGTGACCGCGTGTGCGACATCGGCGACCGCGCCCGCGACCGGGCGGCCGCCGCGCACCGCGCCCACCGACACCGAATAGGACGGGATGCCGTAGACGAAGTTGACGGTGCCGTCGATGGGATCGACGACCCAGTGCACCAGATCCGGGTCGTCGGCCAGGGTGCCGCCGTCCTCCTCGCCGACCACGCGGTCGCCGGGGCGCAGTTCGGCGACCAGTTTGCGGACCAGCTGCTCGGTCTCGGTGTCGACGATGGTGACGGGGTCGGTGGGGGTGCTCTTGGACTGCACGGCGTCCTGCTCGTGCGCCCCCGGTCCGAAGACCTGCGGTCGGCGCGCGCGGACGTGCGCGGCGGCGGTCTCGGCCAGATACACCGCGACGCGGCGCAGTTCGGCGATATCGGACGTGTCGGTGGTCGTAGCGGCGGCGGGGACGGTGGAAGTGAAATTCGATTCCGGCACGAGCACCATCGCAGCACAGATCCGGCATCCGGCGCATTAGGCTTGTCGTGCACGACACAAGGTGGAGGTCGATCGAGCGGTCATCGGCCGGTGGCTTCGACTCGCCGGCATCCCAGGAAAACGAGGAGTGGTCCATGTCCGATCCCGGACGCGCGTTCGGCATCGATATCGGCGGCAGCGGTGTGAAGGGCGCCGAGGTCGATCTCGCGACCGGCGAGCTGGTCTATGAGCGCATCAAGATCGCGACGCCGCATCCGGCCACTCCGAACGCGGTCGCCGAGGCGGTCGCCAAGCTCGTCGCCCAGTCCGGTTGGGAGGGCCCGGTCGGCATCACCATGCCGAGCGTGGTGCTGCACGGGCAGATCCGCACGGCCGCCAATATCGACCCGACCTGGATCGGCATCGACGCCCGGCACCTGTTCTCGGTGGCGCTCGGCGGTCGCGAGGTGACCGTCCTCAACGACGCCGACGCGGCGGGCATGGCCGAGGACCGGTATGGCGCGGCAAAGGATCTCGACGGGCTGGTAGTGCTGCTCACCTTCGGTACCGGTATCGGATCGGCCGTGCTGTACAACGGCGTGCTCGTGCCCAACAGCGAGCTCGGGCACATGGAGGTCGACGGCCGCGAGGCCGAGCACCGGGCCGCGGCCTCGGTCAAGGATCGGGTCGGCATGTCCTACCCGGAGTGGGCGCGGGAGGTCAGCAAGGTGCTGGTCACCTTGGAAAACCTGTTCTGGCCGAACGTGTTCGTCGCGGGCGGCGGCATCAGCCGCGACTACCAGGAGTGGATTCCGTTGCTCACCAATAGAACCCCCGTGGTACCTGCCGCGCTGCGCAACACCGCGGGCATCGTCGGAGCAGCCATGGCGGTGTCAGCCGGGATCGCACCGTAAGTAAGCTGGTTCGATCGTTACAATGGAACACATGCCCGGCGGTAGGCCGGAAACCGACACCGGCACGAGAGCCGGTTTACCCCCCGACAGAACCGCTCCGCCGGATCACCACTCTGGCGTGACGCCGCACGAGACCGTCACGAAAGGGCGTACGTGGTAGCCACGAATACCCGAGAGACCGCCGAATCGGCCGAGGCCGCCGACTCAGCAGACACCACCGCAGCACGGCCGGTCAAGAAGGCTGCCGCGAAGAAGGCCCCGGCCAAGAAGGTCGCGGCGAAGAAGACCGCGGCCAAGAAGACCGCGGCGAAGAAGGCGACCAAGGCCACCGCCAAGAAGACGGCGGCGAAGAAGGCCTCGCCGAAGAAGGCCGCGGAGCCCGGCGCCGAAGGCGCTGAGGGCGACGAGGTCATCGACGACGATTCGCTGGAGCTCGACGACCTGGGTGACATCGAGATCGACGAGGACGACCTCGACGAGGACGACCTGGTCGACGAGGTCGAAGAGGACGAGGAAGGGGAGGCCGGCCCGGCCGCTCCCGCCGCCGAGGGTGAGGAGGCCGAAGAGGCCGACGAGCCGTCGGAGAAGGACAAGGCCTCCGGTGACTTCGTCTGGGACGAAGAGGAATCCGAGGCGCTGCGCCAGGCCCGCAAGGACGCCGAGCTCACCGCCTCCGCCGACTCGGTCCGCGCCTACCTCAAGCAGATCGGTAAGGTCGCGCTGCTCAACGCCGAGGAGGAGGTCGAACTCGCCAAGCGCATCGAGGCCGGCCTCTATGCCACGGAGAAGATGCGCGAGTTCGCCGAGAAGGGCGAGAAGCTGCCGGTGCAGTCGCGCCGCGACTTCCAGTGGATCATGCGCGACGGCAACCGCGCCAAGAACCACCTGCTGGAAGCCAACCTGCGACTGGTCGTGTCGCTCGCCAAGCGCTACACCGGCCGCGGCATGGCGTTCCTGGACCTGATCCAGGAGGGCAACCTCGGTCTGATCCGCGCGGTCGAGAAATTCGACTACACCAAGGGTTACAAGTTCTCGACCTACGCGACGTGGTGGATCCGCCAGGCCATCACCCGCGCCATGGCCGACCAGGCCCGCACCATCCGCATCCCCGTGCACATGGTCGAGGTCATCAACAAGCTCGGCCGCATCCAGCGCGAACTCCTCCAGGACCTGGGCCGCGAGCCCACCCCCGAAGAGCTCGCCAAGGAAATGGACATCACGCCCGAGAAGGTGCTGGAAATCCAGCAGTACGCGCGCGAGCCCATCTCCCTGGACCAGACCATCGGCGACGAGGGCGACTCCCAACTCGGCGACTTCATCGAAGACTCCGAAGCCGTAGTCGCCGTCGACGCGGTCTCCTTCACCCTCCTCCAGGACCAGTTGCAGTCGGTCCTCGAGACCTTGTCGGAGCGCGAAGCGGGCGTAGTCCGCCTCCGCTTCGGCCTCACGGATGGCCAGCCCCGAACCCTGGACGAAATCGGCCAGGTCTACGGCGTCACCCGCGAACGCATCCGCCAAATCGAGTCCAAGACCATGAGCAAGCTCCGCCACCCGAGCCGCTCCCAGGTCCTGCGCGACTATCTGGATTAGCGATCACCCGAGTTCGGGCCGCTGAGCTGCAGCGCCGCGGCCCCACACGTAACCGAACCCCCCCCCACCGCGGAAAGGACTAAAAAAAAGCAACAAAAAAAACATA
>NZ_JBHZAL010000031.1:0-94887 GCF_042754245.1 Nocardia sp. NPDC059228
CTCTCCTGGACCGGCAAGGTGTTCTGGTCCAGACGCACCTGGGAGTCCACGATCCTCGAGCAGGTGCCGTTCGAGCGGATCGTGTGGCGTTCCAAAGGCGCCAAGGGCTATATCGACGGTGCGGTCACCTTCCACGAGATCACCCCGGACCTCACCCGCATCCTCGTCGTGCTCGAATACCACCCCGGGGGAGTGTTCGAGAAGACCGCCAATCTGTGGCGCGCGGCAGGTCGCCGCTGCCGGCTGGAACTCAAGCACTTCCAGCGGCACGTCATGACCGAGGCTGTGCTGCACAGTGACGACATCGTCGGCTGGCACGGCGAGATCCACGACAGCCAGGTCGTCGAAGACGACGAAACCGCACGGCGCAGGGAATCCGAAGAAGATCGCGCCGATGAAGAAGATGAAGAAACGGAAGAGGCCGAGGAAGACGAGGCCGACGAGCACGACGAGGATCAGCGCGCCACGGACGAGGAAGAAGAACCAGAGCCGCCTCCCAATCGTTCGGCCGCCCGCCGCAAGAGTCCGGCGGCCCGCCGGTCGCGTGAGAGTGAAGGAGCAAACAGATGACTATCGAACCCGCAGGCGGCGGCGCAACCAGCACGTTGGCGCGGCCGAACTCTTCCAGCCTGGCTGATGTCGTCGACACCATCCTCGACAAAGGCCTGGTCATCGACGCGTTCGCCCGCGTGTCGCTGGTCGGCATCGAACTGGTGACCATCGACGCACGCGTCGTGGTGGCCAGCGTCGACACCTATCTGCGTTTCGCCGAAGCGGTCAACCGGCTCGAGATCTCGAGCAGCGAGCCCAAGGGCCTGACCGACATCGTCGGCGACGTCACCGAAGGCGCCTCGAAACACAAGACGAAGGGCGCACTCGAGGCGGCCGGCGAGAAGGTCGCCGACTTCCTCGGCGATGTGAACAAGCAGCGTCAGACAGCGCGCAGGCCATCCGAACGTGAGGAGGAGTGATGGCTCCCGGATCAACAGCCGTATACGTCTACGGCATCGTGCCCGCCGACGTCGAGGCCGAACCACACGCCACCGGTGTCGGCGATCCACCGAGTGAAGTCACGGTGGTGCGGCACGGCGCGATCGCCGCGCTGGTCAGCACACTCGAGTCCGACCGGCCACTGGGCACACCCGCAGACCTCAGAGCCCACGAGGAACTGCTGGACGGATCGGCCGCCGTCAGTCCGGTGCTGCCGCTGCGGTTCGGTGCGGTCATGACCGACACCGACGCGGTGGAGAACGAACTGCTCGAGGCCAACGAGGACGAATTCCGCGCCGCCCTCGAGGAACTCGAGGGCCGGGTCCAGTTCGTGATCAGGGGACGCTACATCGAAGATGCGATCTTGCGGGAACTCCTCGACGAGAACGCCCAGGCCGCGCAACTGAAAGACGAGATCCGCGGCAAACCCGAAGACGCCACCCGCGACGCGCGAATCGCCTTGGGCGAGCTGATCAATCATGCCATCGAGGCCAAGCGAGCCGAGGACACCGGAAAGGTAATTTCCGAACTCGAGAAACTCGAAGCACTGGTCAACCAGCGCCAACCCAGCCATGAAGAGGACGCCGTCCACCTAGCGGTACTGGTCGAATCGGCCCGGCGAAAAGAGCTGGAGGAAACGGTGCGCCGGCTCATCGCGGATTGGGACGGCCGGGTGGAGCTGAACTTGCTCGGACCGATGGCGGCCTACGACTTCGTCACGAAACGAGCCCCCGAGGACTGAGATATGGGTCTGTTCTCATCGATTTTCTCGCTGCCCCTCGCGCCGGTTCGCGGTGTGATCTGGGTGGGCGAACTGATCCAGGACCAGGTCGAACGGCAGCTACACGATCCCGCGGCACTACGGAGCGAACTCGAGGAGATCGATAGCGCCGCGGCGCGCGGTGACTTGTCCGCAGAACAGGCCGAGCAAGCGCAGAGAGCGGCCCTGGATCGCATGACCGGCTCCGGGGCAGGCCTCATCGACCGGAAGGAGTGACTCACGTGGCCCGCGACACCACTTCCAACGACTCGGACAATGTTCACTCGGCATCGAATGAACAACCGGCCCTCACTGCGGCGCAAGCCGCCGCGGTGGCCATCGAACGCCTCGCAGAACTGACTTCCAACGACCTCCAGGGCGTCACGCGCGTGGAACCGACGGAGGATGGTTGGCTCGTGGAAATCGAGGCACTGGAGGATCGCCGCATCCCGCCCTCGGCGGACATCATGGCACTCTACGAGGTGGAGATCGATTTCGACGAGAATCTGCTGGCCAGCCGCAGAATCAAACGCTACACGCGCGGCAGCACCGACATCGAACTCAGGAATCAGCGATGACGGTCGTCGGAGGCGGCTCCTACGCGCCCCAGCCCTACGGGGGTGGGCACCAGTCGACCAACCTTGCCGACATCCTGGAACGGGTCCTCGACAAGGGTCTGGTGATCGCAGGCGACATCCAGGTCAACCTCCTCGATATCGAACTGCTCACCATCAAACTACGGTTGGTGATCGCATCCCTGGAGACGGCCAGGGCAGTGGGCATCGACTGGTGGGAGACCGACCCCTGGCTCAACAGCAAGGCCCACGCGCTGGAACGGAAGGAACCCGACCTCGAACTCGAGAACAGGGAACTCCGAGACCGGATCGCCGAACTGGAGGCGGCAAATGAACACCGTCAACCCATCGAACGCGGCCGCGAGCGGAAAAAAGAACGATCGTGACCGGTGATTTCGCAGTCTGGCTGTACGTGGTGGCACCCCGCCGCGACGGCGCGGCGGAGCTGAGCGCACTGACCGGAGTCGCGGGCGAACCGGTGCGGACGGTCGCCGCTGGGGACCTGACAGCAGTCGTCGGCTCGGTGCCGCTGGACGTTTTCGGGGAGCAACCACTACGCCGCAACTTCGAGGATCTCGACTGGCTGGAGGCGACAGCACGAGCACACGACGCGGTCGTATCCGCCATGGTGCGCCGAGGTCCGGCCGTCCCGCTCCGGCTCGCCACCGTCTTCCGCGACGACAATCGCGTGCGTGAGCTGCTCGATGAGCGGCAAGCGGACTTCGACGCCGCCCTGCAGCTGGTGAGCGGCCGTACCGAGTGGGGTGTCAGGGCCTACGGCGATCGTGCTGCCCTCACCACTGCCGTTGCCGAGGCCAGGTCCGCGGAAGAGGTCGGCACAATGACGCCAGGGGCCGCGTATCTGGCCCGGCGACGCGCGCAATTGTCCGCGCAGGAGAGCGTGGAACGCGATGCGGCAGAGCGCGCCGAGGAGATTCACGTGCGCTTGGTTCACCACGCTGCGGCGGGACGACGCCAGCCGCTGACCGATCCGGCGGTAAGCGGCCGCCGGGACTGGATGCTACTCAACGGGACATACCTCGTAGACGACGACCGCACCGACGACTTCACCACAACCGTCACGACGCTCGGCGCCGAATTCCCAGGCATCCGGCTCGAACTCACCGGCCCCTGGCCGCCGTATTCGTTCGCAGGCCTGACACGAGGGCCGACATGACTCGGGCCGACTCCACCGTCGACGCCGAGCGCCGCGTCGCACTCGTCGACCTGCTGGACCGAGTGTTGGCTGGTGGCGTGGTCATTTCCGGCGACATCAAACTCGCCATCGCCGACGTCGATCTGGTTCAGATCTCGCTACGAGCCCTCATCTCCTCCATCAGCACCCTGTACGCGCCGGTCGGTGCCGTGACGCGCGAGGTACCGGAAGGACCGGCCGGCGATGACTGAATTCGGCGGCATCCCACCGCGAATCGACACCGATCCGGAATCGGTCGAGCGCGGGCTGGTCACCCTGGTCCTCACCTTGGTGGAGCTACTGCGGCAACTGATGGAGCGGCAAGCGCTACGCCGTGTCGACGCGGGCGACCTCACCGATGCCCAGATCGAACGCATCGGCACCACCCTGATGCTGCTCGAACAACGCATGGACGAACTACGCGATCACTTCGGACTCACCCCGGAAGATCTCAATATCGACCTCGGCCCCCTCGGCCCGCTTCTGCCGGACCACCCCGATCGCTCTTTCGAGTGACCTCGATGGGCTGAGCCGTGAAATGCCCTGTGACGCAGTCGAACAGGACTTGGGTTCGAGCGTCACTGGAAGATTGGGGTGCCGAAGTTGGCCTGCGCGCCCAGGACCGACTCCGGCACCATCACCGGACTGCTCGTCTCCGCGTCGGAGAACGTATGGGCGACAATCCGATCCCATCATCCCGATGTGCCCGACGCCGTGCCGGCAGTGGGGTCCGGCTCGATGATGGCCGTGACGGGCGCACCTGAGAGCCGGGCCCTCAGTTCAGATCGAGCTTACCGACCTCGGTTCATATTGAGTTCACGACAGCAGAGAGGCCCGGCAGGAACCGGGCCTGATCTGGTCGAACTCTGGTGCGCGATACTGGGATTGAACCAGTGACCTCTTCCGTGTCAGGGAAGCGCTCTCCCGCTGAGCTAATCGCGCCGAAAAAATCCCCCGTGGAGCGGATGACGGGATTCGAACCCGCGACCCTCACCTTGGCAAGGTGATGCGCTACCAGCTGCGCTACATCCGCGTGCTCGCCCGGCCTTGTGGGCCGATTGGCTTGCGGGACAGAACATTAGCCTATGGGTGGGTGGTCAATGCAAATCGCCAGGAAAACGGGGGATTTCGGGCGTGGCGGCGATGGTCAGTCGGTGGCGGGCCGGGGTTGGGCGGGGACGGCCTGGGCGCGGGAGAGGCGCACCGCCGCAACGCACATGACGACGACCGACGCGGCGACGAAGGCGGTGCCGACGGGGCCGGAGCGCAGCCGCTCGCCGAGGACCGTCATGCCGAGGAAGGCCGCGCCCAGCGGTTCGGCCACAGTGAAGGCGGGTAGCGAGGCCGACAGTGGGCCGACCTGATAGCCGCGCTGTTGCACGTACAGGCCGAGCATGCCGCACCCGGCCAGCACGTAGAGCTCCCAGCTGGTCAGTGCGGTGCCGATGCCGACCCGGAACAGCTGGGTGACATTCTCGGTGAGAGCGGCGGAGATACCGAAGAGCAGACCCGCGGCCGTGCCCAGCAGCAAGGCTTGCAGGGTCGGCACCCGCACGGTGGTTGCCACCGCGATGCCGGCGACGATCGCACCCAGCGTCAAACCCAGCGGCAGCATCCATCGATGCCAGGGCGCCTCGGTCACCCCCTGGGTCGGGTCCCCGACCACCAGGAAGCAGGCCAGCGCGATCGACAGCGCCGCCGCCTGCATCCACATCACCGCCGTCACCCGGCGGCCGCTGTAGTGCGCGGCGAGCGGCAACGCGAACACCAGCGCCGTCACCAGGATCGGCTGGACCACCAGCACCGAGCCCAGTGCCAGCGCCGCCACCTGGAACGCGAAACCGCCCGCGTCCCCGATCAAACCCGCCAGCCACCGCGGATTCCGAATCAACTTGGCGACCAGCGCATCCCCTTCGGGCACATCCGCCGCGGCCCGCTGCTGCGCCACCGCCGACACCGCGAACAGGATCGCACCGATGAACGCGCAGATCATCGCTGCCACAGGTAGGTTTCCCACCCGGCCAGTCTGCCCGATCAGCCTATGCTGGTCGGTCGCCAGGGCCCCGCTACCAGCGGAATGTGAGGCGGTCGATAAGCAGGGCAGCCGTCAGCGGTCGACTTCCTCGGCCCAGGCTTGCAGGCCGGCCAGGAAGCCCCGGCGTTCCTCGGCGCCGAGCCGGGACATGGCGCGCAGCAGGGCGTCGGAGCGCCGGTTGATGAAGGTGGCCACATCGTCGCGGCGGTCGTCGGGGAGTGACAGCAGGGTGCGGCGATTGTCGTCCGGGTCGTTGTGGCGCTGCAGCCAGCCGGCCCGATTCAGTTCTCCCGCAAGCTGACTCGCGTTGGTGAGACTGATGCCGAGGCGACGGGACAGCTCGCTCACGCTGATGCTGCCCGCGGCCAGCACCTGGGCCAGGACCGCGCCGTGGCGATTGCCCAGCCCGTCCGCCTCGAAGGACGTGCGCAGGGTCGAGGGCATATCGCCGTGGGCGCGGCGGAAATGCGTGGCGATGAGCGGCGCCAGCGCCTCGAGCCGCCGCTGCTCCTCGGCGCTCACCGGTGCGCCCGCGGTGTCCGCCGCTCGCGGTGAACGAGGCACGAACCCTCCGATCGATGTCGAACCGCTGTCTTGACAGATTCAGGATACAGGTTCAAAAATCAGAACTGTTCAGAAATATGAACTATCTGCGCACCACTGACCTCTCGAAAGGCTCGCCCTATGCGCACCCGCCTGCTCACCGCAGCCGCTCTGCTCACCACCGGATACCTGTGCGGCGCATTCGGTTACGGCTTGATCAATGTCGCCCAGGCATTCAAGACCGTCCCCCTGGACGTCCGCTTCACCTTCCACACCGCCCTCATGAAGGTCAACGGTCCCGTCATGCAATCGACCATGGCGCTGGCCGCGCTGACCTCACTGCTGCTGGCCGTCTACAGCGGCGGTCTCGTGCGCCGTTTGGCCGCCACCTCGTTCGGCCTCGAGGTGACGAGCTTCGTCATCACGCGATTCGGCAACGTCCCCATCAACGGCAAGATCAAGCAGTGGGCGGTCGGCCCGGTCCCCGCCGACTATGCCCAGCTGCTGCACCGCTGGGAGCTGTTCCACCTCGCCCGCACCACGACGGCACTGCTGGCCTTCGTGCTCATCGTCACCGTGGCGGTCTTCGCCCAGTCCGCACCGTCGCGTCAGGCGGTTCTGGTGGCCCCCAACTGAATTCGGGCGGCCGGAGCGGCGCCGTGATAGAAGTGCCGTCCCAGCCCGACCGAGAACACCAACATCCCGTACAGCGCGTGCTCGACGGAGGCGGTGAACAGCGACTGCGTCCGCATGTACCGCGCGGCGAACAACCACCCGCCGACGCTGCTCGCCGCCACCGAGAACCAGCTTCCGAACACGATGTGCACGTATCCGAATGCCGCGGCGCTGGCCGCCACCATCGCCCGTCCGTCACCGAACACCGGCTGGTAGCGGTGGAACAGGAACGACCGGAAGATCAACTCTTGCGGATACACGCTCAGAGCGGGATACAGCACCATCACCGCCAGCCAGATCAGCGGATTCCGCCGCGGCAGATCGAACAGATCCTCCCGGCGCAGTGCCGCGGTCACGGCGGTCAGCGCCGCAGCGTTCGCTGCGCCGGTCACCGCCATCGACCGCGCCTGCTCCGGGAACGCCTCCGCCCGCCACAGCGACCCTCGATCGAATCCCTTCGACCGCCGCAGATACACCGTCACCCCGGTCCCCAGCACCAGCAGCGCCGGAATCGGCGGCTTCCCCCGCAGTACCGCGTTGTAGAGGGTCGTCCCGCCGAAGAACAACGCCGCGTACTCGGCGGCCAGATAAACCCGCCGCCACCGCCGAATTCTCATGGGCTCCACCATAATTTCCCGCGCGTGAACGCGCTGATCAGAACCGATTCTCCCGATTCCCGCTTCGCTGACGTCATGTCTAGTTAATCTGTGCAGTGTTAGCGAATCTGGATTGCTAGGACCTCTCGTGAGCTACTCACTCATCATCGGCAACGGCACGATCGTCGACGGGACCGGAGCGGAACCGTATCCGGCCGACATCGCGGTGGAGAACGGACGGATCGCGGTGATCGCCGCGCCCGGGGCGCTCGCGAACGCGGTGGCGCAGAACCGGATCGACGCGACGGGGCTGCTGGTCACCCCGGGCTTCGTGGACATCCACACGCATTACGACGGGCAGATCACCTGGGACCCGCAGCTCACGCCCAGCTGCTGGCACGGCGTGACGACCGTGGTGATGGGGAACTGCGGAGTCGGGTTCGCCCCGGTCACTCCGGAGAAGCGGGAATGGCTGATCGGGCTGATGGAGGGCGTCGAGGACATTCCGGGCGCGGCGCTGTCGACCGGAATCCGCTGGGACTGGCAGTCTTTCCCGCAATTCCTCGACGCGTTGGACCGGCTGCCGCTGGCCATCGACGTCGGCACACAGGTGCCACACGGCGCGGTGCGCGCGTACGTGATGGGGGAGCGGGGCGCGAAGAACGACCCGGCCTCGCCCGAGGACATCGCCATGATGGCCAAACTGGTGCGCGAGGGCATCGAGGCCGGGGCACTGGGCTTCTCGACCTCACGCACGATCGTGCACCGCGCCATCGACGGCGAACCCGTGCCCGGCACCTTCGCCGCCGAGGAGGAACTGTTCGGCATCGGCCAGGCGCTGGCCGACGCGGGGGCGGGCGTGTTCGAACTCGCCCCCGCCGGCATCATGGGCGAAGATCTCGCCGCCCCCGATCGCGAACTGGCCTGGATGCTGCGCCTCGCCGAACAGACCGGCCGCACAGTGAGTTTCGGCCTGCTGCAGCACGACGGCGCACCCGACGACTGGAAACGCCTGCTGGACGCGGCCGCCGCCGCCTTCGACTCCGGAATCCCGGTGCGCCCACAGGTTTCCGCACGGCCGCTGGGCCTGCTGATCGGCCTGCAGACCTTCAACCCGTTTTCGTTCCGGCCCTCCTACCAGGCCGCGGTCGAGCGCGCGGGCCAGAGCCTGGACGCCCTCGTCGCCGAACTCCGCGATCCCGCGCTGCGCGAGACGATCCTGACCGAGGCCGATCTCCCCGACAATCCGATGGCCTTCATCAGCATGGGACTCGACCGCACATTCACCCTCGGCGACCCGCCCGACTACGAACCGGACCCGGAAGCCAGCCTGGCCGGCGACGCCGCCCGCGCCGGAGTCGAACCGTTCCACTACATCTACGACCAGCTGCTCTCCCGCGACGGCCGGGCGCTGTTCTACCGCCCGCTGCTCAACTACTCCCGCTTCACGCAGGATCCGATCCGCGAGATGCTCCTGCATCCGGCCACCGCGGTGGGTCTCGGCGACGGCGGCGCGCACGTCGGCGCGATCTGCGACGCCTCCAACACCACCTACCTGCTCACCCACTGGGCGCGCGATCGTGCGCGGGGCGAACGCATTCCGCTGCCCCTCGCGATCCGGAAGATGACCTACGACACCGCCCAGATGTACGGCCTGGACGACCGCGGCGTCATCGCCGTCGGTAAGAAGGCCGACCTCAATGTGATCGACTTCGAGGCGCTGCGCCTGCTGCCGCCCGCCATGGCCTATGACCTGCCCGGTGGTGCTCGCCGATTGCTGCAGCGCGCCGAAGGCTACCGCGCGACCATCGTCTCCGGCGAGGTCGTGCTCCGCGACGGCGAGGACACCGGCGCCCGGCCAGGAGCCCTCATCCGCTCCCAGCGTTCACATTGATTGCCGGACGTGACCGCCGGTGACGTCGGCCGGGGCGGATCAGCTCAGCTGGATCACGGCGGTGGCGCGGCCGAATACCTTGCGGCCCTCGTGCATTGCGGTGATCGCGACCGCGGCGGTGCCGGCCACCGGATCGATCGACTTGACCTTGCCGGTGAATTCGATCGCGGTCGGCCCCTCGCTGCCCACGTAGACCGGATTGCTCATGCGCACACTCAGCCGCTTCAGCGCGCCCGGATCACCCAGCCAGGATGTGACGAAGGCGCCGGCGTAGGCCATGGTGAGCATGCCGTGCGCGACCACGCCACGCTCCAGACCCACCATGCGGGCGGCGTCGGGGTGCCAATGGATCGGATTCGCGTCGCCCGCCACCCCCGCGTAGCGGACCAGATCGCCGATGGTGAGAAAGACTGTGCGACTGGGCAACTCATCGCATTCGCGGAGCGAGCCGACTGCCCGCGAGTGGGTGCTCCGGTAGGTGGCCGGCGTGGGGATCCAATCGACGAGCTCGACCCGTTCGGGCGCATGCCGCACGAACGTGTCCAGACTGCGGTGCACCAGCGCCCCGATCCGCTGCGCCAACTCCGCGGTCTGTGCCGACCGGTCCGACCGCGAGATCATGCTGGTCGTCCCGGTGACCACCGCCTCGCCGCACTGATCGGTGACGACATTCTCGAACACCAGCATGTCCCCGCCGAACGCCTGCCGGAACGACTGCAGCACCACATTGCTGGTCAATCGATCCCCGACCACAACCGGCCGATGGAACTCCAGCACCTGATCCGTGTGCACCGAAGCCCGCAGGTCATAACCCATCAGCAGCCCGCTCACCCCGTGCAGCACCGGGCCGCCCAGCAGGGCCACGAACGTCGGCGAAGCCGGTAATGCCGAATATCCCAGCGCGGCCGCGACCTCGTCATCCCAATGCGCCGCATGCTCGTCCTGAACCGCTGCCGCGAACTCCAGCACCTTCTCGCGCCCGACCTCGTAATACCCGTCCAGCCGGAAGCGCCGCCCGGCCATCTCGCGCGCGTGTTCGACCGCATCGAACCCGTCTCGGGTATCCACGCCGACCCCGGCCTCCATTACCCCACCTCCTGCACGAACCGAATGTGAACGATCTCGAGTCATCGATGTAGGGCAACAGCCGCGTGGTCCAGCGAACCCCGGGTCGATCGAACGTGAGTCGAGCGAATCCGTAACGGCGTGACAAGGCAGAGTAACCAACTCACGCGCATTTCTGTCGCAGCGACCCCGAAGCGGACAAAGACCCCCGAGTGAGTAGACAGCTCGGCGACGGCGGGGATCCCGAATCGATGCCCAGCGAGGGAAGCGGGCCTCCGGCCGATCACCGCGACCGGAATCCGCACGGTGGCGGCCCATGAAGTGAATCGGCCGCAGGCACCACGGGATCGGCGTGATCGAATAGGGCCATGTTGTTCCGCCAGCTCGAGTATTTCGTCGCGCTCGCGCGGGAGCGTCATTTCGCGCGGGCGGCGGCCGCCTGCTACGTGTCGCAACCGGCGTTGTCGGAGGCGATACGCAAACTGGAGAACGAATTGAAGGTGCCGCTCGTGAAGCGCGGCCGCACCTTCGAGGGGCTGACACCCGAGGGGGAGCGGCTGGTGCTGTGGGCGCGTCGCATCCTGGCCGACCACGACGCGCTCAAACAGGAGGTCACCGCGCTGCGGACCGGTCTGTCCGGCGAGCTGCGGCTGGGTGTCATCCCCGCTTCCGCCGCGACCATCGCGCTGCTCACCGACCCGTTCTGCGCCGCGCATCCGCTGGTGCGGGTCCACGTCGAGACGAGCCTGGCCTCCGCGGACATCGTCGATCGGTTGCGCCGGTTCGAACTCGACGCGGGCGTCATCTACCCCGACGGGCAGGACACCTCCGGACTGACCGTCACGCCCCTGTACCGCGAAGAGCAGGTGCTGCTCGTCGGCGCCGACCTGGTCGCCGAGCGGACGAGCCCCCTCGACTGGATCGACATCGTGGAATTGCCGCTGTGCCTGCTGAATCCCGGAATGCGAGGCCGCCAGCTGGTCGACGCCGCCCTTGCCGCCCGCAATCTGGTCGCGCACCCGCGTCTCGAAACCGACTCGGTCGCAACCCTTTTCGCGCATGTCGCCACCGGTCGCTGGGCCACGGTCATCCCCTCGACGTGGCTGCGCACTACGCCGCCACCCGCCGGAGCCCGGGTCGTGCCCCTGCGAGATCCTGCCGTCGGCTCGATGATCGCGCTGGTCATCCAGTCGGACGAACCGGTCTCTACGCTGGCCCGGGCCCTGATCGAAACCGCCCGCGCCGCGCGCCCCGATGTCGTCGAGCACGAGCCCACAGATCGCCCAGCGTAGTTCAGCAGCGTGTTGATCTCCGGGGAGCGCGGTGGTTCGCGGTGGGCTGATCTCCGGGGACTGCGGTGGTCAATTAAGTGCGCTGATTGCCGGGCGGTGCACCGCCGCGCCGAGATCCGGTGGTCGCCGGGCCGGGTCGACCGGCGTTGATCGGCGCTGTTTATCGGGGGATAAGAATTGCCGTTTGAAATGGGCATTCATGATCGACGACAATGGGTTCGCGGACGAATACCCGCGGATCGGTGTCCCCTCCGTTGTCGGATCGTGAGCGTCGGTCCGCTCGTCCGTCACCACCTCGCGCGAACTCCGGCTCACACCGTCGGTGGGCGTGCCGTATCTCTATGCCCGGTGGCGTCACCGGCAGGCGATGCGGAGCTGCTCGTACGACGATCGGAGACCGGCTGTGCACCTGATACGCGGACTGACACGGGACCTGCTGGTGGTCGGGCCCCGCGGCGACGACCACCACCATGCGGTGCGCGTCGCGTCCGGGCTGGCGATCCCCGGCACCGTGCTGGTGCTGGCGGGCCGGACGGATCTTCTGGTGTTCGCGGTATTCGGCTCCTTCATCGGCATGTACGGGCGTGGCCGCACGCGCTGGTCACGCCTTCGGCACCAACTGTTCGCGACCGCGCTGATCGGTGCGGGCGCGGCGATCGGCGTCCTGCTGGCGGCGATCCATGCCCGTCCGGTGCTCCTGGTCGCCGTCGAGACCGGATTCGCCGCTGCCGGTTCGTTGTTCGCCGACCGCGCCGGACTGCGGCCCGGCGGGCCCTTCTTCGGGTTGTTCGCGCTCGGTGCGCTGGCGTCGGTTCCCGCGTGTGCGGCCGCACCACTGCCGGGACTGTCGTTGTTCGCCGCCACCGCGCTGCTCTGCGTCCTGCTCGGGACGCTCCACGCCGACAGCGTCGCGCCGACCGCGGAAGTCCGGGCGTTCGAGCCGGGGGAGTCGGTGCGTTACGCCGGCCGCTATGTCCTCGCGGTCGCGCTCGCCGGTGCGATCGGGGTGGGGTGGGGTGTGGCCCATGCCAATTGGGCGATGGCCGCGGCTGCGGTACCCCTGGCGGCCCAGGGTACGCGCGGCCACGTGCTGCGCGGGATACACCGCGTATTGGGGACTTTCGTCGGCCTGGCTGCCACCGCGATCCTGCTGTTGCCGCATCTGCCCGCGGCTCTGCTCGGGGTGCTGGTCTTACTGCTGCTGTTTCCCACCGAACTGTTCATGGCCCGCAATTACGCTCTCGCACTGGGCTTCTTCACCCCGCTGATCATGGTGATGACCGACCTCGCCGCGCCCGCCGACCCGGTTCGGCTACTGCTCGACCGCGGCACGGACACCATCCTCGGGGTGGGCATCGGTATCTGTGTAGCCGTCGCCACCCGACCGCGGACGACTCCCGGGCCGTCGCAGCCCGAACTCCCGGCCGAGGATCGGGGCGGCGCCGACGCCCGAACCTCGCCCGTGAGCCGAGTGTCGAAAGCTCTGTATTCGCGAGGCCCGGTCAGCGACCCGAGGCCTCGACCCGTACATTGACGTTCTTCATGATCGGCTGGTCGCTCTGGGTGCTGTGGTCGCCGATCGCGCACAGCACATTCATCTCCGGCATGTACCCGGCCGCGCAACCTCGCGGAATGTCATAGGGAATGACCTTGTAGCCGCTCAGCTTCCGCGTGCTGCCGTCCCGGGCGATGCTGGTGATGTCGACCTCGTCGAACTCGCCGAGCCCACGCTCGCGCATATCGTCGGTGTTCATGAAGATCAGGGTGCGCAGATTCTTGATGCCCCGGTAGCGATCGTTGTCCGAATAGATGGTGGTGTTCCATTGGTCGTGTGAGCGCATGGTCGCCAGCGTCAGCACATCCGCGTTCTGTGCCAGTTGCGGCAAGGGGGCCGCGGAGAACTCCGCGCGCCCCGACGGCGTGCGGAAGACGAGTTCGCGTGCGGGCTGGCGGATCCGGAACCCGAGCGGCAACCGCACCCGGCGGTTGAAGTCCTCGAATCCGTCCAGGACGGCGGCCATGGTGTCGCGGATGCGGTCATAGTCGCCGACGTAGTCCTGCCAGGGGGTGCGGCTGTCGGGCAGCGCGGCCCGCGCGATCCCGGCGATGATCGCCGGCTCTGAGAGCAGATGCGGGGACGCGGGCTTCTTCATGCCGGTCGACAGGTGCACCATGCTCATCGAGTCCTCCACCGAGGTGGACTGGATCCCGTTGCGCTGCATGTCCTTCTCGGTGCGGCCCAGGCAGGGGAGGATGAGCGCACGGCGTCCGTGCACCAGATGGCTGCGATTGAGTTTGGTGCTGACGTGAACCGTCAACTCGCAGTTGCGCAATGCCTCGAAGGTGTAGGCGGTGTCCGGCGCGGCGAGTGCGAAATTCCCGCCCATCCCGATGAACACCTTCACCCGCCCGGCCGTCATCGCCTCGATGGTGGCGACCGTGTCCAGGCCGTGCGCGCGCGGCGGCTCGATGCCGCACACCTGGCCGAGCCGTTCCAGGAACGCCTCGGTGGGCCGGTGGTCGATGCCGCAGGTGCGGTTGCCCTGCACATTGCTGTGCCCGCGCACCGGGGACGGACCCGCGCCCTCGCGGCCCAGATTGCCGCGGAGCAGCAGCAGGTTCACGATCTCGCGCACCGTATCGACGCCGTGTTCGTGCTGCGTGACTCCCAGACACCAGCTGACGATGGTGCGGTCGGCGGCACGGTAGATGTCCACCGCCGCGCGGATTCGCGCTTCGCTGACTCCGGACAGCTGTTCGATCTCGGCCCACGAGGTCGCCTCGCACACCGCGCGATAGGCGTCGAACCCGCTGGTGTAGCGGTCGATGAATTCGTGGTCCAGCGCCTTCGGGTCCGACTTCGATTGCTCCAGAACGGCTTTGGCCATGCCCCGGAGCAGGGCCATATCGCCGCCGATGTGGGGCTGCAGGTTCAGGTTGCTGGTCGGCGTCGCCCGGAAGGTGGCCATCGCGAGGAATTCGTGCGGGATGATCGCCTTGCGCGCCGCGGCCTCGACCAGCGGATTGATGTGCACGATCCGCGCGCCCCGCTTGTGGGCCTCGACCAGCGCCGTCAGCATGCGCGGCGCGTTCGAGGCCGCGTTGACCCCCAGGATGAACAGCGCGTCCGCTGCTTCCCAATCCTTCAGATCGACTGTGCCCTTGCCGGTTCCGAGCGAGGCCTGCAACGCGCGGCCACTGGCTTCGTGGCACATGTTCGAGCAGTCCGGCAGATTGTTGGTGCCGAGCTCCCGCGCGAGCAGCTGATACAGGAACGTGGCCTCGTTACCGAGCCGGCCGGACGTGTAGAACGCCGCCCGATTCGGGTCGTCGAGCTCTCGCAGCGCGCGCCCGGCCGTCTCGAACGCGTCCGGCCAGGAGATGGGGACGTAGCGGTCGGTATCGGGGTCGTAGCTCATCGGTTCCGTCAGCCGGCCCTGATTCTCCAGGTCGAACTCGCTCCACCCCGACAGCTCCGCGACGGTATGGGCCGCAAAGAATTCGCGCCCGACGCGCTTGTGGGTCATCTCCCAGGTGACGTGCTTGATGCCGTTCTCGCAGATGTCGAGATGCAGGCCCTTCATGTCGTCGGGCCATGCGCACCCGGGACAGTCGAAGCCGCCGTTCTCATGGTTCATCTTCAGGATCGCGCGCGGCCCGATGATGGGCTCGCCCTCGCGGGCCAGGAAACCGGTCACGCTCTTGGCCGCACCCCAGCCGGCCGCGGGGTGATGGTAGGGGTGGAAAACGGGTTCGTGCTCGTCGCTCGCGCCGACGCTCTCGGGTGAAACCGTCGCCATCACGTATCCCTTCGACGATTCGATGATCCGACCGGGCCGGGCCCGAAACTGTCCTCATCCTCGCCACTGCTCGCCGATGACGTCCAAGACGCATCAACAAACCAACGATAGATCTCGCCGATCACCGCGCGCGGGCGCCCCGCCGATCTTGCCCGAGACAGCAGAAAGGCCCGGCGTGAGCCGGGCCTGATCTGTATGAAACATGGTGCGCGATACTGGGATTGAACCAGTGACCTCTTCCGTGTCAGGGAAGCGCTCTCCCGCTGAGCTAATCGCGCGGGTCTTTTGCTCTTCAAAAAGAAGAGGCGGCGACGGGAATCGAACCCGTGTGCACGGCTTTGCAGGCCGTTGCCTCACCACTCGGCCACACCGCCAAGCAGGCCGTGTTGGCCTCTCGAGCGGATGACGGGATTCGAACCCGCGACCCTCACCTTGGCAAGGTGATGCGCTACCAGCTGCGCTACATCCGCATTTCGTCCCGGGCGCCTTTCGGCTGTCCCGCTGACGAGAGAGAACATTAGCCGACGATCTGCGCAGGTAACAAATCGCCTGGTAGGAGGGGGTAAATCTGAACTACAGGCGTGTAGTTCCGCCGGTCGTCCGGGGCGGAGGGAACCGGAAGAGCGCGAATCGCGGTCCATCCCACCGCGCCCGGGCGACGGGCCCGTGTCGCTTCGGCAACGTGCCGGTGAAGCCTCACCCACCACACCACCCTCAGAAACCTCAGTTTTACGCTGTTGTGCACGCGATTTGGTGTGACAGCAACCGGGTGTGTAGTCTTCATTCTCGTTCGAGCGGCACCGCAAACGCCGGTCCGGACAGTCGCCTCGGCGACACCCGCGGTTCTATAGCTCAGCGGGAGAGCACTCGCTTCACACGCGAGGGGTCGCTGGTTCGATCCCAGCTAGAACCACCATAAGGGGCTTATTCAAACCGGCGTTCGCCCGCTGGTTCGGGTAGGCCCCTTTGGCATGTCGAGACCGATACGGTGGACGAGCAGCTCCTGCGACGTGGGGTGATCGAGGATCGGCTGGCACGCGAGCCGGACACGCGTGCATCGTGTCGGCGGCTGCCGGGCCGAACGGACCGGGATCGGGAGCCGTCATGCCGCGGCCCCGGACACCGGCGTCTACTGAAAGTTCCTCTTGAACCAGTCGACCAATTCCTGTTCGGACTTGGGACGGTTGTAGGGAGAATCGGGACGGTCGGATAGGAAGCCGACGACGGTATCAGCGCTCTGATCCACAGCGAGGAGCGAAGGAAAGGGCTGCCCGGTAGATCGATCGGTGGCGCAGGCGAACCGGCCGACCGTCGTGCCCTTGCGAATCCACGATTGGTCGGGAACCGTCGCATCGTCGCACGCGTGGCCGTCGAGCAGGGTCCTGAAGAAATCGAAAACCCGGCTCGCGGCCGCATGGTCGGGAGACTGCGAGAAAGCTGCAAACGGTGCACCGGACTCGTTACCGAAGCAGAAAGCGGCCGCGCTCACATTGTTGGAGGGCGGTTCGACGTGTCGGCAGTACCGTGGGTTGTAGGAGGCGGGGAGTTTGGCGAGCAGAACGCGGTCGGCCGGAGTGTAGAAGTCAGGGTCCGCCGGAGTGGTCTTGAAAAGCGAATTCCCGTCTCCCTTGTCGCGCACCTGATAGGCCAATGCGGCGCTGCCGCCGGCCGACTCGTCGAAGAAGAAAACCGCTATGACGAAGGCCGCCTCGTCTGTTTGGATCAGCGCCGGTGTCGGCGGGGTCGTCGTCGCACTCGTGAAGCAGGCCATCCGCCCGACCTCCCTGCCGGCCTTCGTCACGGGGCCGTCGGGGCCGGGTGGATCGCCCGGACAGCTGCTGGCGTGTAGATCGCGGGTCACGCGGCGGTAGGTCAGGTGTAGTGCATCGGTATTGGGAAACAGATGGAAATCGCCGCTGGCCGAACTGATTTCGGCAAGCCCGTCGCATGCGAGATGGGCTTTGTCCCCGTAGGTCCCCGGGTTCTGGTGATGACAAGTGCTGCGGCTGTACGCCGCGGGCAGGAATTTCAGCAGGGTGACATCGTCGTCGGTGAATTCGGCTTTCGCCGGCCCTGTCCCTGGTCCGGACTTGTGGAGCAGCGGCCAGGCGCCGAAGGCCGCGGCGACCACGACCGCGGCAGCGGCAGCGGCGATCCAGAGGCGGCGCGGTCGGCGCCTGCCCGCCGGCACAGCTCGGGCCTCGGGTGTGGATGTCGCCACAGGTGTGGAACGCGCCGTAACGGTGGGCTCGCCGTCGACTGTGACAGTGGGACTGCCGTCTTCGGCGTCGCTGGGCGGGGATGCCAGTGCGGCGCGGGCGTCGGCGGCGAGTTCGCCGGCGCTGGCGTAGCGCTGATCGGCCGACTTCGCCATGCCGCGAGCAACGACAGCGTCGATCGCGACCGGTACTCCCGGTGCGCGGGTGCTCGGTCGGGGTGGAGGTTCGAATATGTGTGCGTGCATGACAGCGGCGTCGCTGCCGTCGTTCGGGTAGGGGCGGGTGCCGGTCAGGCATTCGTGCAACACGCACGCCAGCGCATACACGTCGACAGCCGCCGTGGTCGGGCCGGATTGGAAACGCTCGGGTGCCATGTAGTTGAACGACCCGATCGCCGAACCGGTCTTGGTCAGGCGTTCGTCGGTGTTCGTGTTGGCCAGGCCGAAGTCGACCAGGTAGGCGAACCCGTCGTGGGTGAGCAGGATGTTGTCGGGCTTGACGTCGCGGTGGATCAGGCCTTCGTGGTGTGCGGCATCGAGCGCGGCGGCGATCTGTCCGATCACCGCGACGGCTTGCTCGGGTGGCAGGGGGCCTGCGGTTCTCAGCACGGTGCCCAGGCTTTCGCCGCGCACCAGCCGCATGTCGATGTAGAGCAGCCCGTCGATCTCGCCGTAGTCATGGATAGGGATGACGTGGGGCTCCTGCAGCACTGCTGCGATGTGGGATTCGCGCCGGAACCGGGCCCGATAGACCGGGTCGTCGGCCAGTTGTTCGGGCAGCACTTTCAAGGCAACCACCCGGCCCTTGGTGGTGTCGAGCGCCTCGAACACTCTGCCCATTCCGCCGGAACCGATCAACCGCCGCAGCCGATACTTCCCGAACGTCGACCCGGGCGTCAGCGGTAGCCGTGGGCTATTCACGCCCGCCCCGTGTGTATTGCAGGTGACCTGGGCAGATCGGTCGCTGCGGCACCGTGCCGGGCGCGGTCGGGCATGTGCCCGGCTCCCAGGATCGTCCGATCGGATATCGCATTACCGCACCGACTTCCGGAATTCCCGCCGACGAGGGTCACCGATACGAAGCCTCGTAAGCAAGCATGTCACGATTCACTGCACCGGGCGACGCTTCGGACCTGTCCAGCAAACCCAAACGCGACTTCGGGTCAACGCCGAGATGCGGCTATCTCTCAGTGGCCTGCCCTGCCAGAGCGTATCGGGCGGTTGTCACCTGACATGCCGTGCAGGCACCTTGCCGCCCTCGAAATGCACTGCGCCGGACACGAATACGGCCTCGGCGCCGGCGGCTCGGACTGTATCGAGGATTTCGGCAGCAGTCCGGCACGACGAAACACGATGATCTCGGCCTGGTCGAGCCGACCCGACCCCACACAGACTGCGTTCAACGCACCCTCAGCCGTTCCGCGTGGTCGGTGGTGGTCATCGACTGGAATCGTCCGAGGAGTTCGAGAGGTTCATGCAGACGTGCTTCGACGCTGCCCGTGCCGGCGCCGTGCGACCTGGGGCTCGGGCACCGCGGGCCCGATCGCGACGTGTGCGAGCAACACCGGTAGGTCGATGCCCAGATGCTGGGTGACTTCACACAGCGCGTTGTCGAGTGCCGCCCGCATGGATCCCGGCTGGGGATGCAGCCGGACAGTGGTGCCCGCGTGGCGGATTTCGACGCGGCAGACCTTGTCACCCTGGGCGGACCCCGCGACCGGCCGCGGTGCACCGATGACGATGTGGGCTTCACCGCCGCGGCGGCTGACCCGGCCGGTGATGAACATCTGCACTCCAGCACTTCCCCTCGAACGACCATTTCCACCGTGACTGTCCAATTGCTGCTCAGGCCGAGTGGATCGAAAGAGTCTGCGGGCCGATCCACCCGGCCGCCGAGCACGATGCACCGCTCGGAGTCGGCGAAGCGGGGCATCGATTCCGGAGTCGTCCACTGTGACCCCGGGCGGATGATCCGAAGTGAGAATGCGGCGCGATAACCGCACCCTGATTCTCGCCACACTCCACGATCGGCTCACCCGCACCGCACCGTATCGAGATCCTGTGCTGGACCGGCCCGAATGCCGCGCTGGTGGCACGAATCGAGAGTGCTAAGGCACGGAAGGTCACCGATATCTCGGGATTAGCTACGTGATCGACCGTGCACGAACTGCTCGCGCAGGTCCTCGTGCGCTACGGCGGCATCGACGCCTTCATCGCCCGCCTGCACGTTCTGCTGGACACACCCACAGTCGTGCGTCCTGGCCAGGCGCAGGCGGGGTCCAACTGGATGCGTCGATTGCGGATTGGAGATCCTGCACGCAGGTCGTATGCGGTGATCAGGAATTTCGCGGCGGTGACGGCTTCGCCCTGGAGTACGAGCCGTAGGCGGCCGCGTCGTGGGCGGCGCGAGTGAGGACACTGGTGCCTCGAAGGTTCGGTTCGTGAACTTGCTGCGCACGCAGGCGCACCGAAACGTCACCCGCGAATGCCGACCCGCCCGAGGTCGGGCCCCAGTTTTGGGAGGCCAGGACGGTGTGAATGCATCCGCGGGTGCGGTTTCGACGTGGCCTATCCCTACCAGGCCGTGCTCGAGGCGGTTCGATCCTCGTATGACATCCGTCCCACGGGCCGTCTACCGAGTGTCAATCGCCGACCGCCCGCGGCGGTGCGCTGAGGGCATGCATCGCACCGAGAGATGCGCCGATGCCGGCACCGATGGCCGCAATGGGAACCTCCATGAGGGCCATACCGTAAGCAGCGCCTACGGGAACCGCCGCAAGGCCGATGGGCGCAAACGGCAGGCCGATCGCCGTGCCCATCATGCCGCCGACGACCCCACCGAACAGCCCGAAGGGGCTCGCCGCCACTGCCCCTGCCGTTACGCCGACCGCAGCGCCGCCAATAATTTCTCCTGCGACGCGGTCGGACCGGCTGCGCTCCATTCCGATCGAGTCGAGGAAGGTTGCCGTGGCCGCCTCGGCCTGGGCGGCGCCATCGTTCAGCTGGATTGCCTGTTCACGATTCAGCCACTCCGGTGAATCGACTTGCACGTCACCGAAGCGCAATTTGCCAGGCGGGGGCGCAATTGGCGGCACCGGGGCTACCGGCACGGGCGCATGCAATTCTCCCAAGGGAGCGAGGTACTTGTTTTCCGGCATCGGACGCGCCCACTGCAGCGAGCTCAGCGTGTCATCTGGAATCCGAAGGCCTTGGTACGGATGCACATTGGGTGCTTCAGCCGCGGGCCACTGCACGGGCTGGTCGGATCGAGGCTGGTCGCCCTGGAGCCGGTCAGGCTGCGATCCGTCAGGCTGAGTTCGGCCGGGCCCAGACGGGTCGGCCAGACGCTGGTCCCGTTGAGACCGGTCGGACTGTGACACTTCGGTGCTGTCAGTCGGCGCGGCGTTCGCAGGCTCGGTTCCCGCCAGCCCTAACGTCACTGGAACTACCCCCACGACGGCCAAGGACGCCAATTTGTATCGGGGCTGGTGGGGAACTCTATGTTTGCCTGTGCTCATTGAACGCCTTTCATATGGAAAGAGAATTTCAGCTGCTACGCCACAACTGCCGGTGTAATTCTCGCGCGTACGTTCTAATTCGATCTCGAGTCGAGCCTCATTAACTTGCGAGCGCTCGGCGGGGACGGCCGAAACGCCTGTATGGAATACCTACATCCGCTCTGTGCTATGGAAGTTCAGACTGTGAGTCGACACCCCCGCAGATCAGGCCCGCGAACCGCGCGATTCGGTAACCGCTGAAATCGCGGCCGTAAGCGACGCGCGGGTGGGAATCGACCGGAAACCTATCCACCGCAGACTAGGACGTCAAGCATTGCCACATGCTGGCGTGTCACCTGGCTTATTCGTGCAAAACGGGCAAAATGCGAATATTGGTCAGGATGTACGCCAGGGGGCGATTCGGCTAGGGATGCCACCACCCGATTGCGAAGTTCAAAGGCAATCTCTGACCTCGAAGACCTCATGCAATTCGGTTCCGGTCAGGATCTGATCTTGACATCTTTGTATGAGAAGTCCCTTCGAACCTGGAAGGTCACAAATTCGGGCCGGGCGGTTGTTCGATCGTTCGGTGGCCCGATCGTCGGCTTGTCGATCTGCGTAGATACCGGAGTTCGCTGATACTCGCGTGTACCAGGTGAGCTGTGCGCTGCCACGGCCGGCGGTGGCGACCCCTCTGCTGCTCCGTCGTTCATCGGCAATCGTTCATCGGCATCGGGCGACGAAAGGGTATTACTGTGGCGAGTTCTCCAGGCCACCGGGAACCGTCGAGTGTGTTCAGCTCTGTCACGGATCCGGACCGCACGCGCCCCGATGCCTCGGATCTCGCCGAGCAATACCAACACCCGTCGCAGATCACCGTGGTGGCTGACGGGTAGCTCTGGCGCTTCCGCAGGCGCGCCGACATCAGATCTGTGACCGTCTGTGTCCTCGCTGTCACCCACGTGCTGCCGTTCCCCCGGTCCGTCCGCACACGTCGCCGGGCCCGCGTGTTCGCACCCTCAGGATTCATAGCAGGTGACTCTAGCCGTTCGGTCGTGGCTGGCCATGGGTTTGCAGGATTAAGCCGCATCAAATCCTTGAAATTCCTGGCGGGACTCGGGAGCGGGCGGACTGGGCGAGTCCAGCCGCCGCCTCGGCGCTCTGTGGCAGAACCTCGAGGCGGCGGCTGACGCGATCTCGATGCGAATCCGACCCAGCCTGGTTGTTTCGATCGAATTGTCCGATTGAGGACCGTCCTCAAAAGCGGTCAGCGTTTGCCACCCATCATGACCCAGCCGAAAAACAGGCCTAGAAGCGTCCAGATGGAAATCACCTCGACGATCATCACGATGCTCATGCGATCACAGCTTTCATCGAGCGGCCTTCGAACACGAGCCGAAGCTGCCCAGGGGATATGTCGACGACTTCGACGGTGTGGCATCGGAATCCTTCTCCGCATGAAGTGCCCTTCGGTGTATTTCTACGGACTCGAGCGCACTACCCTGCGGAACTCACGAAATGTCGCTGCACACCAGCACATTGCGCGCCAGGTCCTCCAGGCTCCGTCTAGCGCGCACCGCTGACCAGGGGTCTTTGGCGAACAATCCCGGATAGCGTTCACAGTAGGCAATGAAGGTAGATCTTTCGGTAACCCAGACAACCCGAAAATCGTTGAATGTTACGTGCTCGGCGTACACTGCGCTCCATCCATGCAATCGGCACCTAGACTTGCCCAAACATTTACCCTCGAGTTGACGTGTGAATCGGTGGAGCAGGCGACTCGAGCCTCGGCCGCCACTCTCCCATTGCGGCAGTCCAACGCCCTCCCAAGTCCAACGCCTCCCGATCGGTGAACATGTTTCCCCCGAGCGGTGGTGTCGTGGATAGACGACACCACCGCGGCGTTGCGGAGCGCAGAAGGGCGTTCGTTCCACAACATCAGGATCCGCCTGAGGGGGTAGCGGATCGTTCGCCACATTACAGCTATTGGGCGATAATCGATGGATAAAGAGGAAAGCTTTCCTGTTTGCCGGATTGGTGACCGTCTCTATTCGGACGAAACACCCACAGCCTCGGTCCTGGGATTCCGGCAAACCTGTCAGTCGCCCTGCGTCCGGGATGGATCGACAAGTGTCAGACCCATCTCATTGTGTTAGCTGAATGGTGGCCATATTGCTGCGCGCCCTCGGTGAACCAGCTACATAGGCCCCGGTGATCGCAAGGAGTGCGTTGAACACAGCGTGGCCGGCTTCGCGCTTGGTGGCGATTCTCGTCGCGCCAATCCCTCTGGCGCGCACCCTATGTCCAATGTTCGGATTTTGTCCGTTTTGCACGAACAAGCCAGGTGACACGCCAGCCGTGTGGAAGTACTTGACGTCCTGGCCCACGGTGGTTAGGTTTCCGGTCGGTTCCCATCCGTGCATCGCGCGGTACGGAACACCGTGCAGTTCGCAGGCAAGATCTGCGGGAAGTATCGACTCGCGCGGACAGAGATGACGATGGTGTTGATCTAGTCATCCCTGGTGCGTACAGGCCATGTACGCGCCAGGGATGATTGTCTTGCTCCTGGCCACCTGCTACACGACGCAATCAATGCTGCAATTGTGAGGCGAGTATGAGCACTAACCCATTCGATGACGAAGACGGCCGGTTCTCCGTTCTGATCAACGACGAACTGGACTGATATGCGTCCGAAATACCTGAGACAGTCGATATCTGCCAATTCCGCAGCAGCTCGGGTCGCCGAGGCTTGACCTGAGGTCGAATCAGCGCATACGTGCGATAAGACGATAGCGCCATGGCAGTCGGCGCAGGCCACGGGAGTCTTGCGTCGCCAATTCGCCATAGTCATGCCCCGTTCTGGTGATGAAGCGGGATCAAGGCATGGCCGATCGGCGCAAGCAGCTCGTGGGCGTCCGTATCCGCCCGGCGTGCCGTTCGAATCTCTTGCACAACTCATCAGAAGTCGACAGAGAGGTCATTCATGGCAGGACAGCATCTCGCTCGTTCGACCAGGCGGTTCGGGCGTGCTGGATCACTACTGGTCCTCGCGACGGTTCCGTTGTCGGTGACGCTGTTGGAGGTCTCCCCGGCGTTGGCGGATGCGGCCAATCCTCCAACGGCGACCAGTCGCAACGATATGAGCGGGAAGCGGCCCGCTCCTGACGGCCGCCTCGCCCCGGTCGATCCGTCCAGTCTGCACCTGCCAACGGCCCTCGCCCCGCCCGTCGCGCCGATCCAGGCGCCGGACGGGACCATTCGCATCGGCTCTGTTTCGGTCGGACGGCCGGACTGGGTCGACCCCGGGTTCGTCGACGGGATCAACGACTCCTACGGGCAGACGGAGGCCATGCTGGCCCAGGGATTCGACTCGGTCGGATTCTCGCCGACGCGGTCGGACCGCATGGCCGCCGACGCTCTCGCCGGTGCACTTGCGGGCAATGTGGTGGCGGGGATCGTTTCCAGCCCGTTGACCTCGACCGGTGCGATGGTCGGTGCCGTCGCCGGTTTCATTGCCGGTATTCCCTTCCTCCCGGCGGGCTTGGTGGTCGTACCGGTAATCGGTGCTGCCATCGGTGCCGCAGTGTTCGCGATCCCCGCGGCCGTGGTCGGTTCCGCAATCGGGGCGGGGGTGGGTGCCGTTGTAGGCGCGCTGGAGCCCGCGACACCGAACCTGCCCGCCGATCAGCCGGCGCTGCAGGCATAGTCGGTGTCGCATGGTCCGACTGCCGGCCGACATACCGGGTATCGGGCAAGCTGGCTGCAGCGCCGCAACGTCCCCGCCGCGGTAGGCGTGGACGAGTTCTTCGGCCATCGTTGGCAGAGGCGCTGTCTTAACAGGTCAGTGCGGTTTGAATAACGCCCGGCCAGGTCTGCAGAAGACGGCCGGTCATCGATGTTTGTCGATGACCGGCCGTTTTTCCGTGCAACATACGTGCAACTACGCCGCCGGCGGGGCGCGGCGATTCGGCTCTCTGCAGTTCGAGGACGGTCCGGTGACCTTCTGCCCTCCCGATCACCAGTTCGGTGGAGTCACAGTGAACTGAGGACATGCTCTGCGGGTACGGGATTCGGGTGCGCCGAGCGGTTCCAGGGTCTCGGATCGGAAGGACCGGCCGACGGCGCGGGCAGTTACTACGGATGGCGCGGACAATGGCTTCACTCGACTCCCATATGACACAGTCGGACCTCTTCACGTGGAGCATGGAGCAGGACCCGAGCCTTCGTTCCACGATCGTGTCGGTGCTGTTGCTGGACACCGAACCGGACTGGAATCGGTTGCTGTGCATGATCGATCGGGGGACGCGCGCGGTACCGCGATTCCGGCATCGGTTGGTTTCGGTGCCGTTTGGTCTCGTACCCCCGCGGTGGACGCTGGATCCGGATTTCGACCTGTCGTGGCATGTGCGGCATTTCGACGTTGCGGCCCCCGCTGATCTGTCGTCGGTGCTGGAGTTCGCGCGCACCGAGGCGATGGCAGCGTTCGATCCCGCTCGGCCGCTGTGGCGATTCACCGTGCTCAGCGGTCTCGCCGATGGCAAGAGCGCCGTTGTCCTGAAGGTGCACCACAGCCTCACCGATGGTCTCGGTGGTATCCAGATCGCCGGCGAGATACTCGATTTCGACCGCGCGGGCACCGAGCGCGCGCAGATTCCGGAGACCGCGCATGCGAACGGGCGCGGTGTTCTCGGCGATATCGTGGCATGGAACTGGACGGTTGGCGCGGAACTGGTGCGCGGTGGGCTGTCGATCGTCCTACCGGCACTCCGGCGGACGGTCACCGAACCGGTCGCTGCGATCAAAGACGGTGCGGCGCTGGCGGGTTCGCTGCTGCGTCTCGCGTACCCCATCACCAGCACCCTGTCGCCACTGATGACCGAACGAACCCTGGGCCGGAAGCTGACGGTATTGGATGTGCCGCTCGATGCCCTGCGGCACGGCGCGCACCTCGCCGGCTGCACGGTCAACGATGCCTTCCTGGCCGGAGTGCTGATCGGTCTGCGCGCCTATCACGACCGCCACGGCGCGAAGGTGGATCAACTGCGGATGGCCATGCCGATCAGTCTGCGGCGGGCTGCGGATCCGATCGGTGGAAACCGGATCACTCTGGCGCGCTTCGCTGTTCCGGTCGACAAGGCCGCGGCCGTCGACCTCATGCACGCGCTCGACGCCACGGTCGAGGGGTGGAAGCACGAACCGGCGATCCCGTTATCGAATGCCGTCGCGGCGACCTTCAACCGGCTACCGGTCGGATTGCTCACCGAAATGTTCAAACACGTCGACTTCGTCGCCTCCGACGTCCGGGGCTCCCCGGTGGACCTCTACCTCGCCGGCGCGAAGGTCGATCGGATCTATCCCTTCGGCCCCACCACCGGTACCGCGTTCAATATCACCCTGATCTCTCACGTCGCCACCTGCTGCATCGGAATCAACTCCGACATCGGGGCTGTCCCCGATCCGGAGGTCCTGACCGACTGCATCGCGGCCGGGTTCCGGATGGTCGCCGACCTCGACGCGGACCCGCCCGACCGCTAGCTGCGGGCCCGATCGAGCCCGCCGATACCGGAGGTGGAACTGGGGCGAGTCGGCGACGGCGATGCGCGCGTCCGCCCATCGCTGGTGAGCGGAGGTCAGGCATCCGAAAGCGGCTGGAAGGGACGTTCCCCCGGCTGTACGGATCGTCGCCTCAGGCGGCGTCGGCGGGCTATCGTCGGGTATTGCAAGAAGCGGTGACGTCCCTGCAACCTTCCGGGAGGCAGGTATACCGGCATGAGCCAGTCGGCGGCGGACTCGCGGGTAGGCACGACATTCGGGCACTACCAGCTGAAAAGGCTGCTCGGGCTCGGTGGTGTGGGGGACGTCTACGAGGCGTATGACACGGTCAAAGACCGCACGGTTGCGCTCGAGCTGGTGCCTGGAGACCTGGCCGCCGATTCCCACTACCGGGAGCAATTCCGCCGCGAATCGCGTCTCGCGGCGCGTTTGCAGGAACCGCATATCGTCCCGATTCACGACTTCGGCGAGATCGACGGATTGCTCTACATCGACCGGCGGCTGGTTCGCGGTGATGACCTCGGAACGCGGCTCGCCCGGCGCGGTCCGATGGATGCGGCCACCGCGGTGGCCGTGGTCGGTCAGGTTGCGGCGGCGCTGGATGCGGCGCATGCCGACGGGCTGATCCATGGCGACGTCGAGCCCGCCAATATCCTCGTCGGCGACGACGACTTCGCCTATCTGGTCGACTTCGGTATCGGCCGCTCGGTCCGTGGTTCCGGATCGACCGACAGGGACGCCCGGGCCGGAGTCTCTGGCTACGAGGCTCCAGAAGTCTTGCAGGACAAAGAGATCACCAGTCGAGCTGATATCTATTCATTGGCGTGTGTTCTCCACGAATGCCTCACCGGCAGCCGCCCGCATCCCGGTGGCAGTGCCGAGGCGGGGATCGGTGACGATCTGCTCGAAACGATTCCGCGTCCCAGCGTGGTGCATCCGGGAACTCCGGCGGCGTTCGATGCGGTGATCGCGCGCGGCATGGCTGCGGAGCCTGCCGACCGTTACCGGACAGCGGGCGAGCTGGCCCGCGCCGCCCGCGATGCGCTCGACAGCACCGAGCAGCAGTCGGCAGCCACGATCCTGGGCGATACCGAGGCCGGGCCGCCCAGCGCTACCGAAGCAATGCCCGCTGCCACCGCCACCGCGGCCGCGCCCACCGCCACCGACGCGACACGGGCGCCGGAGTTCGAGGCGACCGAAGTGAGCGGTCCATCAGCGACCCTAGTTCCGCAGCCGCAGCCGCAGCCGCAGCCGCAGCCGGCCCGGCCCGCTCTGTCGAAACGGCGCGCGGCGATCGTCGTTCTGGCGGCGGTCGTGGTGGCTGCCGCCCTAGCGCTGGCGGGAGACGGTGCGCCAGTACCGAATCGATACTCGGCCGCGGACCAGCGGCTGCTCGAGCTCGTCCCCACCGGATACACCCGAGCGAATTGTCTACACGATGCCGGGCATTCGAATGCTTCGGTACAGATGGATGCCTTGAATTGCCAACCGGCGGCCGGAGTCCCGGCGGCCCGATTCTTTCTGTTTCCCACCGTGGATCTCGTTCGCGCGTTCTACAAGGTCGTCAATCAGCAAGTACATCCCGCGCGGTGCGCGGATGGTTCACAAGGGGGCGACTACTACAACGGCACCCGACCCGAGCGCGACGTCGTCGGCCAGTTCGGCTGCTTCGCCTCCGATGACGATCCCTCGGTTCCGGGGATCATCTGGAGCAACGAACCCGATCTCGCCGTGGGGATCGCGTACGCGGACAAGCCGGGCGACGCGCAGGAATTGCTCGGCTGGTGGAAGAGCCGGGGTGGCTTCCAATGAGCGAGACGGCGCGAAATTCGCGGGTAGGCACGGCATTCGGGCACTACCAGCTTGTGAAGTTGCTCGGCCGGGGCGGTATGGGCGAGGTCTACGAGGCCTACGACACGACCAAGGACCGCACGGTGGCGCTCAAGCTCCTGCCGGAAAACCTGGCGGCCGATGCCCGCTATCGGGAACGGTTTCGCCGCGAATCTCACACCGCCGCACGGCTGTTGGAGCCGCATATCATTCCGATCCACGACTTCGGCGAGATCGACGGGCTGCTCTATATCGATATGCGCTTGATCCGTGGCGCGGATCTCGGCAGCATCTTGTCCCGCGATGGACCGCTGCTGCCGAGTCGGGCGGTGGGCATCATCGGCCAGATCGCGGCGGCATTGGACGCCGCGCACGCCGACGGACTGATCCATCGGGATATCAAGCCGGCCAACATTCTCGTCGCCGACGACGACTTTTCTTATCTCGTCGACTTCGGTATCGCCCGCTCCGTGACCGGTCCGGGACTGACCAGCACGGGCACCGCGATCGGAACCTATGCCTACATGGCGCCCGAACGATTCCGTAAAGGGGAGATCACTTCTCGCACCGATGTCTATTCACTGGCCTGTGTGCTACACGAATGTCTCACCGGGACAAGGCCTTTCCCAGGAAACAGCATCCAGGTCGTGATCAAGGCCCATCTGTTCGATCCGATCCCGCATCCCAGCCGGGCCCGCCGGGACATCCCCGCCGCTTTCGATGACGTGATCGCGCGGGGCATGGCCAAAGACCCCGCCGATCGTTACGCCCGCGCCGGGGACCTGTTCCGCGCCGCACATGACGCCCTCGGTGACACCGACCGGCACACTGCGGCCACCATCCTGGGCAGGAACCGTGCCCCGATCCTCAGCGCACCGCGACAGCCGTCCGAACCGCTGCGGCCGCGGAAGCGGTGGCGCATCGGGACGGCCGTGGTGGCGGTGCTGCTGGTGATTTCCGTCGCGGCCGGGATATGGCTTGCGAATCGTTCGAACCGAAACGGCCCCACGGCAGCGATCACCGGGTCCACGGCACCTACATCGGCCAAGCAGTTCACGCCTGCGGAGCTCGCGCTGGTGAAGCTCGTGCCGCCGGGAAACGACGAGCACACCTGCGCGCACGTCGATCCGCCTCCGGGTGGCACAGCCAAGCTGTATTGCGTGCCGGGCGGGAAACCGTTTGTCCGGGACGCCTTCTTCTCTCAGTACGGCACCGTCGGCGCGCTTCGCGACGGCTACACCCAATGGACCTCCGGGTACTCCGCCGGAGACGAAAAGTGCCCGGACGGAAGCACACCGGGCCCGTACACGGCGCACGGCCAGGACCAGGCGACCGGTCAGGTCGCTTGTCTGCCGACACTCGCCGCAATCGTCTGGACCACTGAGCCCGATCTCGTCCTGAGCATCGTCTTCGGCAACGGCACCGGGGACCTGCCGCAGCTGTTCACCTGGTGGCAACAGCAGGTCGGATCCACGTAGCGGAGACACCGGTGAGCGGAGACATGAGCCAGGCGGCGCGAAATTCGCGGGTGGGCACGGTATTCGGGCACTACCGGCTCGTGAAGTTGCTCGGCCGCGGCGGTATGGGCGAGGTCTACGAGGCCTACGACACGATCAAGGACCGCACGGTGGCACTCAAGTTGCTGCCCGAAGATCTGGCGGCGGACAACCGCTTCCGGCAGCGGTTCCGCCGCGAATCACACACTGCCGCAAGGTTGTCGGAGCCGCATATCATTCCGATCCACGACTACGGCGAGATCGACGGGCTGCTCTACATCGATATGCGCCTCATCCGCGGTGCGGACCTCGGCGGTTTGCTATCCGATGACGGTCCGCTGCCACCGGAACGGGCAGTGACCATCATCAGCCAGATCGCGGCGGCATTGGACGCCGCGCACGCCGACGGACTGATCCACCGAGATATCAAGCCGGCCAATATTCTCGTCACCGACGACGACTTCGCTTACCTCGTCGACTTCGGTATCGCCCGCTCGCCGACCGGTCCCGGATTGACCAGCACCGGCACCGCGATCGGGACCTGCGCCTACATGGCACCCGAACGATTCCAGAGTGAAGAGGTCACCCCCCGGACAGATATCTATTCGCTCGCGTGTGTTCTGTACGAGTGCCTCACCGGCACTTGCCCTTACGCCGGCGACGTTATCGAACGGGTGATCAGCGCCCATTTGTTCGGCCGGATTCCGCGTCCCAGCGTGGTGTATCCAGGGGTTCCGATTGCATTCGACGAGGTGATCGCGCGGGGCATGGCGAAGGATCCCGACGATCGTTTCGAGACGGCCGCGGAATTGGCACACGCTGCTCGGCGCGCGTTGCACGGCGGGGATCAGCGAAAGGAGTGCACGGTCCGGGACAGTACCGCGGCTCCACCCGTGGGCAGCGAGCTGCCCACCCGGCGCGGTCGATCGAAACGGCGCAGGTGGTTGATGGTTTCCGCGGCCGTGGTCGTATCGGCGGCCGGCCTCGGGGTGTGGATCGCCGCTCGCCCGCCGAGCCCCCCGTGGGCGGGGACTTCGAAGCTGTCCGCCGCAGAGGTCGCTTTGCTGAAGCTGTTGCCTCCCGGGTACTCCCAGGACACGTGCACGCCCGAATGGCCGCCGACTCCCCGGATAGCCTTGGCGCAGTTGCATTGTGCGGGCGGCGATCCTCCGGGATCGGTCCCGTCGGCTCGCTATCTTTCCTTCGCCGATGTCACCTCGCTGCGCGACGCCTATACGTTGTACGCCGACCATCTTCAGATCGTCGATTGCCCGGACGGCAGTCGGCCGCACTCCTTTACGGCGCCCGGTCGAGCCGAGCCGACAGGACAGGTCGGATGCTACCTATCCACCGACAATCCGCCGATGGCCGGGGTTTTCTGGACCTCGGAGCCCGATCGCGTCCTGGGATTCGCGGTTGGTCACTCCGACCGGGCGCAGCAGTTGTTCGCCTGGTGGCAGCAGGTTTCCTCGAGGTGAGCGAGCCCGGAGAACTTCGTAAGAAGTCGGCTCCGGCAGGAGCCGCTGCCCGCGCAGGAGGCCGCCGCCGCGACCGCCGCGGTGGCGGTCACGATCATCGACGAGCGTTCGCCGTCGGCAACCGCGCAGCTTCGCGACGACACCGGGAAGGTCATCCGTCTCGGGTCCACGGCGCTGTGCATCGGGCGTCTGCCGGACAACGACCCGGTGCTCTCACACGGCAAGGTCAGCCGCCATCACGCGGTCATCGTGGACACCGGCCCGAGCTTCGTGATCCGCGACCTGCGATCGTCCAACGGAGTGTTCGTGCACGGTGAGCGGATCGGCGACACCGCGGTGCTGTCCGACGGTGGCGAAATCCGCATCGGCACCGGCGATTTCGTCTTAGAGCTGGTGGAACAGCCGGTCCATCGGAGATCTCCGATGGACCGGCCGTCGCCGAACGGAAGAGCTAGTGGTGCTGCAGCTTCCGCTTCATCTCCTTGGTTCGGTCCTCCATGTCCGACCGCGCCCGCTGGCCCTCTCGCTTCATGCCGTCACCCACCCGGTCCATATCGCGCTTGGCGTCGTCGGCCAGCCGGTCCACGTCACGTTCCATGCGCTGGCCCTGGTCCTTCATGCCCTGCTTGGCCTTGTTTGCCATCTGGCTGGGTTTTCGGCCCTTGCGATCAGACATTTCAACCTCCGCATCGGTAGGTTCCGTCCGAACTATGAGATCGGACGCGGATGACACCGCGTCCGCCGAATCTCCGTGCGCTGTGCGGCTCTCCCCGCCGCTTCGGCGACGATCACCGACAACCGGATAACGGCAGCAACTGTCGAGACAACAATTGCGCCTCGTAAAGCCTGCGACGCCGGATCACCCTTGTCAATGATTTCGTCGAACCCGGCCGGATTCCCCCGGTCGCACCCCCCGTGCGGAAAAGATCGCGATGGGCACACGGGGGAGCGCGCGCGTCGGTAGGGTGACACCTCGGTCCGGGTCCGGGACGTGCGGTGTCGGGCGTCGGTGGAGTGCTGCGCAGTATGTGGAGTGGGTTCGATGTCAGAGTCAGTGCCGATCGCCGGCGGCCGGTATGGCGCGGCGGTCGATGCCGCCGGTGCGCGGGTGCCCATCTACACGCCGGAGTTCGCGGCCGATCCACACCGGGTCTATCGGGAGATGCGCGACAAGTTCGGGGCGTTGGCCCCGGTGGAGTTGGCGCCCGGGGTGCCGGCCACACTGGTGCTCGGATATCGCACGGCGGTAAGGATTCTCAACGATCCGGACCGTTTTCCCGCCGATCCGCGGGAGTGGCAGGCAGGGGTTCCCGCCGACTGTCCGGTCCTGCCGATGATGCAGTGGCGGCCGAATGCCTTGCGTAGTGCGGGAATCGAGCACGCGCGGTACCGGCGGATCAATACCGCGGGGCTGGCCGGAATCGATCAGTACGGTCTGCAGGGCACGGTGGAACGGGTCGCGGTGTCGCTGATCAATACGTTCTGTACGTCCGGGTCGGCAGATCTGGTGCGCGACTACGCTTTTCCGCTGGCATTCCGGGTGCTCAACCACCTGCTCGGCTGTCCGGTGGACATCGCGGGGCAGGCGGCGGAGGGTTTCCGCGCCATCTTCGAGGGTGTCGGCGCGGAGCAGGGCAACAAGCTGCTCGTGGACGCGCTGCTGCGGCTGACCCTGTACAAACGAGCGCACCCGGGCGACGACGTCACCACCCGCATGCTCCGCCATCCCGCCGAGCTGAGCGAGACCGAAATGGTGCACCAGCTGGCCACGCTCTACGGTGCGGGTATCGAGCCGCAGCAGAATCTGATCGCCAATACGCTGCTGCTGCTCCTGGTGGACGACCGGTTCCGTGGCAGCGCGCTGGGCGGCAGTCTGTCCACCCGGGACGCGCTCGACGCGGTGCTCTTCGACGATCCCCCGATGGCGAACTTCTGCATCAGCTTCCCGCCCCGGCCCGTTCTCCTGGACGACTACTGGCTCCCCGCGCACCAACCGGTCGTCATCAGCATGGCGGCCTGCAACACCGATCCGGCCATCCGTGACAAGGAGCTGGCCGGCAACCGCTCGCATCTCGCCTGGGGTGCGGGCCCGCACTCCTGCCCCGCCAATTCGCTGGCCTATCTGATCGCCCAGGAGGCCGTCGACCAGTTGCTCGACGCCCTCCCGGAAATCCAGCTGGCGATCCCGAGCCCCGAATTGTCTTGGCGGCCAGGACCTTTCCATCGCGCCCTGGCCGCCCTCCCGGTCGTCTTCACACCTTCGCCGCCGCTGCCCGAGGTGTGAGAGCTGCGGGTGCGAGACCGAGGTTGTCGCGCAGGGTGGTTCCGGTGTAGTCGGCGCGCAGCACGCCGCGGTCCTGCAGCAGGGGCACCACCCGGTCGACGAATTCGTCGAGGCCCCACGGCACCAGATGCGAACCGAGGATGAACCCGTCGGAGCCGTCGTTGCTCACGAAATCATCGATCTGCTGCGCCACCTGTGCCGGCGTGCCGACCAGCGGTCCGCGTTCGAACTGGTCGATGACCACCTCGCGCAGGCTCAGCTTCTTCGCCTCGGCGACCTCGCGCAGTCGTCGTACGGTCGCGAAACGGTCCTGATGAACGAACGCGCGGCCCTGGATGATCGGCGGGGCATCGGGATCCGGATCGATGGCGGGTACCGGGCCGTCCGGATCGTAGCCGGACAGGTCGCGGTTCCAGATCTGTTCCAGCAGGATCAGTGCGGTCTGACCGGTGACCTGTTCGTTCCGGATGGCGTGATACTTCTCGACCGCCTCGGCCTCGGTGTCGCCGAGCACGAAGCTCGCCGACGGCAGGATCTTGATGTCGTCGGCCGAGCGGCCGGCGGCCACGGCGCGTGCCTTGATGTCGCGATAGAACTCGGCCGCCTCCGGCAGCTTGCCGTAGGGGGAGAAGATGGCGTCGGCGTTCGCGGCGGCGAAGGCCCGGCCCTGCGGTGAGACACCCGCCTGCAGGATCACCGGCCGCCCCTGGGGGCTGCGCGGAACGGTGAACCGGCCTTCGATGTCGAACTGGCTGCCGTGGAAGGAGAACGTCCCGGCGTCGGCGCGGCCCAGGAACCGGCCGGTGCTCTTGTCCGCCACCAGGTCGTCCTCGTCCCACGAATCCCACAGTGCGCGCACGACATTCAGGGTTTCCTCGGCACGCGCATAGCGGTCGGCGGGATCGAGGAAACCGCCGCGCCGGAAGTTCTGCCCGGTGAACGCGTCGAAGGAGGTGACCACATTCCAGGCGGCGCGGCCGCCGGAGAGGTGATCCAGGCTGGCGAACCGGCGGGCCAGTTCATAGGGCTCGTTGAAGGTGGCGTTGATCGTGCCCGCCAGCCCGAGGTGCTCGGTGACCGCGGCGATCGAGGCCAGCACGGTGAACGTGTCGGGACGGCCGATGATGTCCTGATCGAAGATCCGACCGGCGCGCTCGCGCAGGATGAGTCCCTCTGCGAGGAAGAAGAAGTCGAACTTTCCCCGCTCGGCGGTGCGCGCGGTGTGTTCGAAGGTGCCGAAATCGATCTGGCTGCCGGCTCGCGGATGCCACCAGGCGGTGTGATGGTTCACGCCGCCGAGGTAGGCGCCCAGGATGACCTGCTTACGGGATGTGCTCATGGGTGGCCTCGCTCAGGCGTTCGCGTATCGATTGGGGACGGCGGTGGGCAGGCCGAGCAGCCCACGCAGGGTGGTCTCGGCGTAGCCGGTTCGGAACAGGCCGCGGCGTTGCAGGACCGGCACCAGGACATCGGCGATGGCGCTCAGGTCGTCGACGGCCACACCCGGCCGCAAGCGCACGCCATCGACCCCGGCGTCGTGCCAGGCGGCGAGCAGATCGGCCAGGGCATCCGCGCTGCCGGTGAAAATTGCTGCGTCGGAGACGAATTCGGCACCGGCGAGATCGTTGAGGCGGGCCAGACGTTTCGCTCCGGTGGCGTCGGCGGTGTCGAGGAAGACGACCAGGTCGGCGTAGACCCGCAGCGGTTCGCCGACCCGCCCGACCCGGTCGGCCGCCTCCGCCACCCTGCGCACGATCGGTGCGGGACCCTCGTCGTGCGTCGGGGTGACGAACACCAGATCCGCACCACGGGCGGCGAATTCGTAGATCAGCGGCGCGTGTGCCAGCGCCGTCACCACCGGTTGCCCCTGTGGCGGGCGCGGAGTGATGGACGGGCCGCGCACGCTGAAGAAGCGCCCCCGGAAGTCGATGTAGTGCAACTTGTCTCGATCGATGAAGCGCCGGGTGGCGACGTCGCGAATCTCCGCGTCATCCTCCCAGCTATCCCACAATCGGCGCACCACCTCGACGGCATCGGCGGCCTCGTCGAACAACTCGTGCGCGGCGGGCGGGAATCGGCCCGAGGTCACGGCTTCGGCCAACTCCGCGGTGGTGAGCTCATCGATGGTGCGCCGTCCGAAATGGGCCGCCTCGGAGGCAGTTCCCGACACTCGGGTCTGCCAGCCGGCCCGGCCATGCGAGGTGTAGTCGAGCGTGGCTATCGCCGTGGCGACATGGAACGGCTCGGTGTGGGTGGTGGTCACCACCGGGACGAGTCCGAGGTGGCGGGTGACCGGTGCGAGGCGTGCGGCGATCAATTCGGCGTCGAGCCGGGCACGCACCCGGTCGACGGCGCGGTCGGGAGCCTGCGGCACCGTCAGACTGTCCTCGATGGTCACGAAATCCAGCAGTCCCCGTTCGGCTGTGGCGGCGAGATCGGTCCAGTAGCGGGCTCCGAAGAGCTCCGCGGGCCGGGAGTTCGGTTCCCGCCAGGCCGCCGGATGCCAGCCCGCACCGTCCAGCGCCGCGCCCAGGTGCAATGGTGTCGATGCCATAATCCTCGGTTTCCGTTCCTGCCCTCGTGTCACGCCGGATCGGCGTGCGCTCCTCTCAGGCACCTTCGTCCTTCGCGGTGGTGATGGTCAACGGTTGAGATCAGGCTGATCCTGCGGAAATATCTTGGAGCACAATAAAATTGGGCACAGCTCGGCTCGCGCTACGGTCAAGGCAGCAGGCTGTTGTACAGCGCTGGAATCGGCAGGAATTGCATCACGCAATTCGTGCTCTCCGATACCTCGTATCTGCCCGAGATCGAACGTCAGGGGAATCAGCTGTTGCCGCTACCGGGGGATACGACGATCGTTCAGTCCTCGTCGCCGGTTTGCGTAGTATTCGGCTCGAGCTGCGGTCAATACCTGACTTGGCCCCGCGCGGCGGTCACGATACGGTCCATGACCCAGATCTCTGCTTTTGCGGATCAGCTGGTGGCACAGCGCTACCGCGACCCCGCGCCGACCCCGGCGCCGGAATGGAACCCGGTACTGCAGGTGCTGCACGAGCACCGCTCGATCCGTCGCTATCTGGCCGATCCGGTGCCGGACGCCATCTTGCGCCTGCTCGTCTCGGCAGCCCAGTCGGCGCCGACATCCTCCAATCTCCAAGCGTGGAGCGTGATCGCGGTCCGAGATCCGGAACGCAAGGCACGACTGGCCACGCTCGCCGGGGATCAGGACCATATCCGGCAGGCGCCGGTACTGCTGGTCTGGACGGCGGATCTGGCCCGGCTGCGAGCACTGGCCGCGGAGCGCGGGGCCCCGCTCGATGGAGCCGACTACCTGGAGTCCAGCTATGTGGCGTTCCTGGACGCGGCGCTGGCCGCGCAGAACGCGGCGACAGCGGCCGAATCGCTGGGACTGGGCACCGTCTACATCGGCGCCATCCGCAACAACCCCGAGCAGGTTGCGGCTGAATTATCCCTGCCACCAGGCGTGTTCGCGGTCGTCGGCCTCGTGGTCGGCACCCCGGACCCGAGCGAGGATGCCCGCGTCAAGCCGCGGCTACCGCAGGCCGCGGTGCTGCACGAGGAGACCTACGACACGACCGGGCTCGGCGCGCATCTGGCCGAGTACGAGAGCCGGATCGCAGCGTTCTACGCCGAGCAGAACCTCGAGCACTCCTGGATCGACCGGGTACTGACCCGGCTCGGCTCGGCCGCCGCGCTCAAAGGCCGCGACCGGCTGCGTGACCAGCTTGCGGCGCAGGGTTTCCCGCTGCGCTGATGGCCGGGGACAAGAGCGCGGGGGCGGTGCTGCGCGCCGTGCTCGCCGAGGGCACGGCGCCGCGCAGCGTCATCGCGCGCGTGGCCGGATTGTCGCCGGCGACCGTGACCTCGCAGGTGCGGGCGCTGGCCGCGGCGGGATTGCTGACCGAACTGCCGGAGACGGCCGGGCCGGGCGGGATGGGCCGCCCACATTCGCCGCTGGTGCTGAACGTCGCGGGCAATGTGGTGATCGGGCTGCACATCGCCGCGGACCATTGCACGGTCGCGGTGCTGGATATCGCCGGAACCGTGCGGCTTTCGCATCGGGTGCCGCACCTCGGCCTGGATCCAGATGTGATCCTGGCGTCCGCCGCCGCCGAGGTGCGGCGGCTGCGGGGTGAGCTGACCGAACGCGTCATCGGGCTGGGTGTCGCGATCGGCGGCTGGGTGGACAGCTCCGCCGGGTCCGTGGTCGAGCACGGCACCCTGCCCTGGCGCAATGTGGCTGTGCGGCAGTATCTCTCGGAGCAGACCGGGCTGCCGGTGACGCTGGACAGTCACAGCCGGGCGCTCGTGCACGCGGAGCAGTTGTTCGGGCATGCGCGGAGTGCGGCGGCGACGGTGCTGCTGTTCGCGGGCAATGTGATCGATGTGGCGTTCGCTGTGCACGGGCGGGTGCACTACGGCCCACGGTCGGCGGCGGGTGCGATCACGCGTCTGGTCGGGGGCGACGCGGCGGAGTCGGCGCTGGCCGAGTGCACCGACCGCGCGATGGTGGCTCATGCCCGGCGGGCAGGGCTGCCGGTACAGCGGATTCCGGATCTCATCGCCCTCGCGGGTCAGGACACGACGGCGCAGACGTTGTTCGCGGAGCGGGCCCGGGTACTGGGACGGGTGGTCGCGGTCGTGATCGACCTACTGGATCCGGACGCGGTGGTGATCGTGGATCCGGCGCTGGTCAGGGTGCCGAGCGTGCGTGCGGCGTATCTCGATGTGGTGCGCCGGTTCTCGGCCTGTGAACGGCCCGAGGAGGTCATCACGGGATCGTCGTTCTTCGGGCGCGTGCTGGAGACCGCCGCCGGCGCCGTGGTGCTGCAGCGGCTGTTCACCGATCCATTGTCGGTGGTGTCCACCGCCGAGCCGGCCGCGACGGATGCCCGAGTTTGATTCGCATTTATTTTAAGTCGAACGAATGTTGCTCGGTCGCAATGGTTTCGGCGAGAGTCTGTACATGGAAAGTTACGTCCTCGCGGACCGGTCCGAGAATCTCGCTTGTCATCGTTCCCCGGATTTCCCTGATGCTCTCCGCCGCAGTCGAATCAGGAGAAAAGAATGCGATACGCGATATCCGGGTTAGGCGTTGCCGTAGCGGCCGTTGTACTGGTGGCCGGCTGCGCCACCCGCGCCGGGGATACCGATCTTTCGGCGGCGCTGCCGACCAGTGTGCCGCCGAACACCAAACTGTCCATTTCGGTGAATACGACCCGGGTCGCGCTGGATGCCGCCGGGCAGTTGAACACCTTGCCGTTCACCGTTTCCGACTGGCCGGTGGTCTCCGCCGGGCCGGATGTGATTCAAGCTTTTCGCGGCGGCGCCCTGGATGTGGCGAGCAATGCGGGAATTCCGCCGATCCACGCCCATGCCACGGGTGTGGACGCGAAGATCGTCGGTGTCAAGGTGCGCTCGACGCCGCTGTATCAACTGGCGACGGCACCGAACTCGAGCATCAACAGCCTGGCCGACCTGCGCGGTAAGCGGATCGGATTTTCGCCCGGCCAGGCGCAGGGCGTGGTGGTGCTGCGCACTCTGCAGGCCGCCGGCATCGGCCTGAAAGAGGTCGAACTCGTCGAGTTGAACAGTCCGCAATTCCTCACCGCATTGCAGGGCAGGCAAATCGATGTCGCTCCGCTCGCCGAGCCGCAGACCACCAAATACCTGGCCCAGTACGGCGATCAGGGTGCACGTGCGGTGGCAACGCCGGCCGTGGACGCCCTGACCATCCTGTGGACGCCGACCGCGGTGCTGCAGGATTCCGCGAAACTGGCCGCGGTCACGGCATTCGTGAAGGTCTGGGCGCGGGCCGACATCTGGTCCTGGGAGCATCAGGATCAATGGCTCGACGCGTATTACGTGAAGGATCAGAAGGTTTCGGCGGAGGACGCCCGCCGGATTCAGGGCACCGTCGACAAGCCCTATTACCCGGCGAAATGGGATGACGCCATCAAATGGGAACAGGAAACCATCGACCTCGTAACCCGCTCCGGCTACTTCGGTAAGAGCTTCGATGCCGGTGAACTGTTCGACCGTCGTTTCGAATCGCTGGCCTCGGACGCGGTGCCCGCGCAGTACCGGATCAAGGAGTCACAATGACACTCGCGCTGCCCCGTATCGTGGTGCTCGCGCCCCGGACGGGCGAGGAGTTCGTGGACCGGCCTCGCCTGCGTCGCCTCGGACTGCGGAAACCGGTGCCGTTCGCACGCCTGCTCGGCGTGGTCGTGGTGCTCGCGGCCTGGTCGGCGGGCAGCCATTACGGGCTGCTGGACCACCGCAAGCTGTCCGCGCCATGGACCGTGCTCGGCACCGGCTGGGACCTCGTCCGCGACGGCACGCTCGGGGACAACGTGCTCGCCTCGCTGCACCGGGCGGCGATCGGTCTCGGGCTGGGCATCCTGATCGGCACGACACTCGCTCTGGTGGCGGGACTTTCGCGGCTGGGTGAATCGCTGATCGACGGACCGGTGCAGGTCAAGCGCGCTGTTCCCAGCCTCGGGCTGATTCCGCTGATGATCCTGTGGCTGGGCATCGGTGAGACGTTCAAGATCGTGCTGATCACTCTGGGCGTGGCGCTGGCCATGTATCTGCAGACGCACGCCTCGCTCACCGCCATCGACAAGCGGTTCGTGGAACTGTCGGAGGTGCAGGGTGTTTCGCGCTGGGAGTTCATCGCCCGCGTGGTGATACCGGGCTCGCTGCCGGGCTTCTTCCTCGGGCTGCGATTGTCGGTCACCGGCGCCTGGCTCTCTCTGGTCGTCGTCGAATCCGTCAATGCCACAGACGGATTGGGCAAGCTCATGACCAGCGCCCAGAACTACGGGCAGGCCGATGTCATCCTGGTCTGCCTGGTCATCTACGGCGCCTTCGGACTCGTCTCCGATGCCGGAATCCGGCTGCTCGAACGCAAGGTGCTGTCATGGCGTCGAACGATCTCGACCTAGGCGTCCGGACCCGCGACCTGGTCCGGTCGTTCGGGGAGCGGACCATCCTGGACCGCATAACGCTGACCATCCCGCCGGGCCAGTTCGTCGCCCTGCTCGGCCGCAGCGGCTCCGGCAAGAGCACCCTGCTGCGGGCGCTGGCCGGGCTCGATCACGATGTCGAGGGTTCAGGCGTGCTGCGGGTGCCGGCGAAAACCGCCGTGGTCTTCCAGGATTCGAGACTGCTGCCCTGGCAGCGGGTGCTGACCAACGTGCTGTACGGGCAGCCGCGCGCCCGCGGCGCGGCGGGCCGGGCCCTGCTGTCGGAGGTCGGACTGGCCGGGCGGGAGCGCGCGTGGCCCTCGGAACTGTCCGGCGGCGAGCAACAGCGGGTGGCGCTGGCGCGGGCCCTGGTCGGAGCTCCCGATCTGCTGCTGGCCGATGAGCCGTTCGGCGCGCTGGACGCGCTCACCCGGATCAGGATGCACGCGTTGCTCCGTGATCTGGTCCAGCGGCACACCCCGACCGTCCTGCTGGTCACCCACGATGTGGACGAGGCGATCACCCTGGCGCAGCGCGTGCTGGTGCTCGATGCCGGCCGCCTCACCCTCGACCTGCCCCTCGACCTGCCGGCCGAGCGCGATCCGGGCGAACCGGAGTTCCAGCGCATCCGCCGCACCCTGTTGTCCGCGCTGGGCGTCGTCCCCGCCGCAATCCGATAAGGAACCCTTCATGCCATCGAAACAGCTGCACCTCAACGCATTTCTCATGTCGACCGGACACCACGAGGCCTCGTGGCGGCTGCCGGAGTCCGATCCGCACGCGAACACCAAGATCGATCACTATGTGCAGCTGGCCCGCATCGCCGAACGCGGGAAGCTCGACTCGATCTTCTTCGCCGACAGCCCGGTGCTCTACGGCGATACCGGGCGCCGCCCCGCCGGCAAGCTGGAGCCGACGGTCCTGCTCACGGCCATCGCGGTGCAGACCTCGCGGATCGGTCTCATCGCCACCGCGTCCACCAGCTACAACTCGCCGTTCAACCTGGCGCGCCGCTTCGCCTCGGTGGACTGGGTATCGGGCGGGCGCGTCGGCTGGAACATCGTCACCACCGCCGGCGCCGACGCCGCACGCAACTTCGGACTCGACGACGTCCCCGACCACAGGCTGCGCTACGAGAAGGCCGCCGAATTCGTCGATGTGGCAACGAAACTGTGGGACAGCTGGCAGGACGACGCCGTGCTGGCGGACAAGGAATCGGGTATACACACGGATCCGGACCGGGTCCGCAGGATCGACCACGAGGGCCGGTTCTTCAAGGTCGCGGGTCCGCTGAACGTGGCGCGGCCGCCGCAGGGGTATCCGGTGCTGGTGCAGGCGGGTTCCTCCGAGGACGGCAAGGACTTCGCCGCCCGCTACGCCGAGGCGGTGTTCACCGCACAGCAGACCATCGAGGACGGGCTCGCGTTCTACACCGATCTGAAGGGTCGCGCGATCGCTCTCGGCCGCGACCCGGAGACCATCAAAATCCTGCCGGGCATCGTGCCCGTCATCGGCGATACCGAGGAGCACGCCAGGGAACTGGATGCCGAACTGGAGCGGCTGATCTCACCCGAGTACGCCAAGCGCCAGCTGGCCCGTACCTGGGGCATTCCGGTGGAGGACCTCGACCTGGACAGCGAACTGCCCGACGACCTGCCCACCGAGGACGAGATCCAGGGCGCCAAGAGCCGATTCACCCTCATCGTGAATCTCGCTCGGCGCGAACGGCTCACGCTGCGCCAGCTGATCGCCCGGCTCGGGGGCGGACGCGGCCACCACACCTTCGCCGGCACCGCTGATCAGGTCGCCGACACCATCGAGGAGTGGTTCACTCGCGGCGCCGCGGACGGGTTCAACATCATGCCCGCCGTGCTGCCCTCGGGCCTGGAGCGTTTCGTGGACGAGGTGGTGCCGATCCTGCAGCGGCGCGGGCTGTTCCGCGCCGAGTACACCGAGACGACGCTGCGTGGGCACTACGGTCTGCAGCGGCCCGCCAATCAGTTCTCCGGAGCCGGCGCGCTCGTGGTCGCGGGATGAGCTGGGGCTCCGGCTGTTCCGCGGACGCGGCCTCGAATACCCGCGCCGACGGGTGGATTCGCTATCTGCTGCGGCGTTGCGCACAGCATCGCCGCACCGTATTGCTCGCGTGCGCCGGTGCGTTGGTATCCAACGTCTGCACGGCCGTGCTGCCGCTGCTGGTACGGCATGTGGTCGACACCGTGACCACCACGGCAGCCTCGGTGCTGCCGTGGGTGCTGGTGCTGCTCACGGTCGGGACCACCCGGTTCGTGGCGGGGTACGGGCGGCGCACCGGGTCCTCACGGCTGTCGCTGGACGTGCAGCACGATCTGCGGCGTGACCTGTTCGCGGCGTTGCTGCGGCTGAACGGCCGGCAGCGGTCGGGGCTCTACACCGGACAGGTCGTTAGCCGTGCCATCACCGACGTGACGCTGATTCAGATGTTCCTGCAACTGCTTCCGCTGGTCGCGGGCAATGTGGTGCTGCTGGCTGTTTCACTGATCCTGATGGCGTCGATGTCGCCGATGCTGAGTGTCATTGCGCTGCTGGTGGTTCCGGCGCTGTGGCTGATCACCTCCCGCAGTCAGCGAGAGCTGTTCCCCGCCAACTGGGACGCGCAGGCCCGCGCCGCCGAGGTCGCCATGCGAGTGGAGGCGGCGGTGACGGGCGTGCGGGTGGTGAAGGGTTTCGGGCAGGAATCGCACGAGCTCGAGGAACTGGCGGGCTCGGCCCGGGACCTGTACCGGTCGCGGTTGCGCATCACGCGGATCACCAGCCGGTTCACCCCCGCCATGCAGGCGGTGCCGGCCGCGGGGCAGGCGCTGATTCTGGTCGTGGGCGGGCTGCTGGCGCTTCGGCAGTCCATCACGCTGGGCACCTTCCTGGCCTTCATGACGTACCTGGGCTCGTTCGTCACCCCGATCCGCATGTTCTCCATGCTGCTCACGGTGAGCCAGCAGGGCAGGGCCTCGCTCGAGCGGGTCCGTGAGGTGATCGAGACGCCCGTGCCGCGTGAGGCGGCCGCGGCGCAGTCGGCCGCCGAGGTGGCGGGCGACTCCGGCAGTGCGCCTCGGATCGAGTTCCATGGCGTGCGTTTCGCGTTCGAGGCACAGCCACCGGTGTTGAACGGGCTCGACCTCATTGTCGGGCCAGGGGAGACGGTGGCCGTTGCCGGTGCGGCCGGTTCGGGCAAATCGATTCTGGTGCAACTGCTGCCCCGCCTGTTCGATCCCGATGCGGGCCGAATTCTGGTGGACGGCATCGATATCCGGGATCTACCGGACCTGCGCGGCCGGATCGCAATGGTCTTCGAGGACACCTCGCTGATGGCGGACACGGTGCGGGCCAATGTGTCCTACGGCCGTCGTGACGCCACCGACGAACAGGTGTGGCACGCACTGTATCTGGCTGCCGCCGACGAATTCGTCGCCGCGCTGCCCGAGGGCCTGGACACGCACATCGGCGAGCGTGGACAGCGGTTGTCCGGCGGACAGCGTCAGCGCCTGGCCCTGGCCCGCGCCTTGATCACCGACGCCCCGATCCTGGTGCTCGACGACGCTACCTCCGCCATCGACGCACAGGTGGAGGAGCAGATCTTCGCCCGCGTCGCCGCCGAGGTGCGCCGGCGCACCACCATCGTGGTGGCACACCGGATCTCCACTCTCGCACTGGCCGACCGGGTGGCCGTGCTGGACGGCGGCCGGGTCGCCGAACTCGGCACTCTGCACGATCTGCAGACCTCCGGAGAGCTGTTCCACACCCTGTTCACCGCGCCGGACCCGGTGAGTATCGCCGCCGATCTAAGCGCGGTGACCGACACCGTGCCCACCGCCGGACTGTGGACGGGCACCGAGACCGACGGTGACGAGTCACGTGCGCTGGAGCAGATGGCCAGAGCGTTCGCCCGGCGTGCCGCCGGCTCGCCGGGGGCGATGGGCGGTCACCTGGGCGGGGGCATGATGTCGAGCGCCCCGCCGAGCGGCGACGTGCGCGCCCTGATCGGGCGGTTGCCCGCAGCCACCGGTGAACCCGATGTGCCCGAGCATTTTTCGCACACACCGGACCCGAACTTCGATTTGACGCGCTTGCTGCGGCCGTTCGCGTTGCCGCTGCTGGCCGGACTGGGGCTGGTCGCCCTGGACGCCCTGGCACAGATCCTGATTCCGTTCCTGGTGCGCTACGGCATCGACCACGGCGTGCTGGCCGGAGCCCGCGACGTGCTGCTGCTGGCCGCCGCGTCCGCGCTGGTCGTGGTGGTCGTGGACTGGGTGATCACCGTCGCCCAGGTCCGCGTGACCGGACAGGCGGGGGAGCGGCTGCTCTACGGCCTGCGGGTGAAGGTCTTCGCCCAGCTGCAACGGCTGGGATTGCAGTTCTACGAGCGGGAACTGGCGGGCCGCATCATGACCCGGATGATCACCGACGTGGACGGGTTGTCGACCTTCCTGCAGACGGGACTGGCGGTCGCGCTGACCAGCACGCTGACCATCAGCGGCGTGGTGGTGGCGCTGATCGTGATCGACGGCCGCCTGGCGCTGGTGGTGCTCGCGCTACTGCCGGTGCTGGTGATCGCGACGGTCGCGTTCCGCCGGGCGTCGGTGCCCGCCTACAACCTGGCGCGCGAGCAGGTCAGCGCCGCGAACGCCTACCTGCAGGAGAACGTCGACACCATCGCGGTGACCCAGGCCTACCGCCGCGAGGCGATCAATCAGCGCGAATTCGAGCGTCGCTCATGGGGTTACCGCGATGCGCGGCTGCGCAGTCAGACGCTGATGGCGTTGTTCTTCCCGTTCATCGAGATCATGTCGGTGATCGCCACGGCCGCCGTGCTGGCGGTCGGGGTGCACCAGGTGCGCGAGAGTGCGCTCACCGCAGGGACATTGATCGCGTTCCTGCTCTACATCGATCTGCTGTTCGCCCCCATCCAGCAGTTGTCGCAGGTTTTCGACAGCTACCAGCAGGCGGTCGTCGGCATCGAGCGCCTCGGTGTGCTGATGCGCGAGCCCGTGTCCACCCCGGACGCGCCGGATGCGCGTCCGGTCGAGCGGCTCGCGGGCGAGATCGAGTTCCGCGGTGTCGGTTTCGCCTACCAGGGGGCCGATCGGCGCGTACTGTCCGGCATCGATCTGCGAATCGCGCCCGGCCAGCAGGTCGCCGTCGTCGGCGAAACCGGAGCCGGCAAATCCACCCTGGTGAAACTGCTTGCGCGCCTGTACGACACGACCGACGGAGCCGTGCTCGTCGACGGCGTCGACATCCGCCGCTACCGGTTGCGCGACTACCGCAAACGGCTGGGCGTGGTTCCGCAGGAACCGTTCCTGTTCGGCGACACGGTGCATGCCACCATCGCCTACGGAAAACCCGATGCCACACCCGCCGACATCGAATGGGCGGCACGCGCGGTCGGCGCCCACGAGATGATCGCCGCTCTCGAGCACGGTTACCGGCAGCCGATCGGCGCGCACGGCGCCGCTCTGTCCGCCGGTCAGCGCCAACTGCTGGCGCTGGCCCGCGCTCAACTGGTGGAGCCCGACATACTCATCCTCGACGAGGCCACCGCTTCCCTGGACCTGGCGACCGACGCCCGCGTCCGCGCGGCCGTCGAGGTCCTCACCGCGGGCCGCACCACCATCGTCGTGGCCCACCGCCTGGCCACCGCCGCCGATGCCGATCTGATCATCGTGATGGGTGACGGCCGTCTGCTGCAAACCGGCCGCCACGCCGAGCTGCTCGAGATCGACGGCCCCTACCGCCGGTTGTGGTCGGCCTACGTCGGCGACGAAGCCCCCGCGGACCACTTCGCTGCCGAATCATCATGAGTACGGGTGCCCGCGAATTGCGGTTTCTTCACAGACCAGGCGGGACCGGTCCTACCCGTGGTGCCGTGTTCGCGACTGAACGGCTATTTCCGCGTTGCCGAAGCTGTTGCGCGGCCGATCAGCTCGTGGATGAATCGCATCTTGTCCAATGCCGCCGGGGCCAGGACGAAGGGATAGAGGTCGGGGTGGCCCATCGACCGGTTGACCTGGTTGAGGGCCCATGACAGTGGCAGCCACTGCTCGATGAGGCGATCGAAACCGGTGTCGGCGCGTAGCCGCACTTCGGATCGGGTGCTTGCCGGGGTCATCGCGAATGCTGCTGCGGTGTCGAGGGTTTCACGGATATGGAGGTAGTGGGCGAAGGTCTCGGCCCAATCCTCGACGGGATGCGTCGCGGCATACGCGGACACGAACCGATCCGGCCAGTCCGGTGGCGGGCCGATCCGATAGTTCCGGTCCAGCGCGGCCGCATAGTCCTCGTCGGGGTCGCCGAACAGTGCTCGGAATCTCGGCTCCCGCAGGCCGTCGCCCACCAGGACCTGCTGGTAGTGGTGGCCGAGCTCGTGGCGGAAGTGGCCCACGAGTGTCCGGTATGGCTCGTCCATCGATACGCGGAGTCGTTCGCGGTGCACATCGTCGCTTTCGGCGAGGTCCAGCGTGATCAGCCCGCTGTGGTGGCCGGTCGTCACCGCCTCACACGCGCTGGACAACAGGTCGAAAGCCAGGCCGTGGTCGAGATCCTCGTCTCGCCCGACGATCGGCAACCCGAGTTCGTTCAGCTCGAAGATCACCCGCCGCTTGCTCGTCTCGGCTTCGGCGAATTGCGCCAGCCCTTGGGAGTCGTCGTCCGCGGGCCGGGTTCGGGTCAACCGGCACGAACGGCACAATTCACCGCCGGCCGCTGGGACCAGCCAATTGCACCGGGCGCGCTGCAGATTGCCGCATGTCCGCCATTGACGACCGTCGACAGTGGTCGTCCCGCGCGTATCGAGGACGAGCAGGGTGCGACTGGGCAGGTGAAACCCCAGCGCCCCGCCGCACCTCAGGCAGACCGAATTCTCGAACGACAATCGCTGTCCGCACCGACCGCACGTGAAGTCTCGCAAGGGATTCCTTCCCGCCGTACTTCCTGGGATTCCCGCGTTCATCGTTTGGATCCCTGGGCGCGGGTAACCCCGAAGAGCAGGCGTCGGGCGCGTCGCCCGGGCCGGATGGGAGGTGTCGACAATGACCACAGAAGGAGCGTCGGAGTTTCCGCCGCTCGATGGCGCTGCGGATCTTTCCCGCGCAACGCAGGTGCAGCAGGGAGAGGTGCTGGCCGACAGCCGGAACTGGGCGGGCTTCGCGTTGATGTTCTTCGGCGTCCTCGCCACTGCCGTCGCGTTCCTGGCCCTCTGGCTGCATCAGCCGACCCTGGGCCTGGTAGGCGCGATCCTGGCCGCCGTCGGCCTCGTCGGCGGCACCGCGCTCATCGTCCTGGAACGACGCAGGCGAACGACGATGACGACCGACATCGACGAGCCGATCGTCTGGCGTCCAGCCGGGCCGCCGCGGTACTGAGCCCGACCCGGCGCAGCGATGTGGTGTCGAGATGGCGGGCTGATCCAGAGGCGAGACGCTACCCCTCGGTCGAATCATCTTCGGCCGAAACGCTTTTGCGCAGGATGCGGAAATCCCGCTGCAGGTCGGTGAGCGATACCGCACACACCCGGCCGCCGCCGATCGGTCGAACCTCCGCGTACGGAATCGGGTTGTGTCGCACCGCTGTGACCTGAATGGAAGCACCGAGCGCGGTGTCGTGAATGGGGACCAGACGGGTTCCTTTTGCGATTTCCACGGTTCTCGACCTCCGGGTGTATGCCGCGATCTGTTTCGTATTCGCGTACCCGCCTCGGCGCCGGTCAAACGGCACCAGCTCGTCTTCATGCCTCGGCGCCCCTGCTCGAGCGGTGAGGGTCATGGGAAACCGCAGCCTGGCCAGGGCGCGATGCACTCTGGCCAGGTGCGCAGTCGTCAGTTGATGGAGAAGCTGCCCGCCATCGGGGGCGTGCCGGCCGCTCCGGCCGCCACGGTGCCGATCGGATCGCCCGAGCAGTCGATGCTGGCGTAGAAGGTGGCGTCCTGGTCGGTCGAGTTCGTCACGGTGGTCGTGTCCAGGTCGGTGAGCAGGATCCGGACGCAACCGGACGGGTTCACGAGAACCCTGCCGTTCGAGACCAGGGTGCCGGTCGACGCGCCCGCGGTCGCGGGCGCCAGCACCGCCACCATCCCGGCCACCGCGGCAGCGCCGAGTACTCCAGCAATACGCAACTTCATTGGATCCTCCGTGGTGAATCTGCACCCGATCGCTCGGGCACCGTAACCCTGGCAAACTACACCGGCCGAAGGCGCCGCCATGTATCCAGAAAAATACGGCCGTGTTTCGGCACGCGCCCGGACCGCTGCCCGCGAATGCCCCGCCACTGCAGACGATTACCTTGGCGCCGGGCTTTCACTTACCGCCCGATCGAGCGAGTCGCGGCGGCTGTCGGACAACCGATCCAGACTGGCCATCCGGGTTTCGTCTTCACGCCGATCACGTACTGGCCGGGGCGGTTGGGACCGGTCACCGACCCGGACCAAGCGCGAGAATGGCCCGAGCTGGTGCTGCTGTCGGCTCCCGGTCATGTGGAAGACGAGTCGCGGCACCCAGTACTCGAGATGGTGCTGCGGGCGCTCGAGACCTTCGGGCCCGAGAGGGGCCTCATCGACTATGACTACATCAGCGCCCGACTGCCCGAGGCAGCCCGCATCGAGCTGGAGGCCATCATGTCGATTTCGGTCGAGAACTACCAGTGGGAGAGCGAATTCGCTCGGCGCCACCAGGCGATCGGTCACGCCGAAGGCGTGGCGGAAGGTCGAGCGGAAGGCAAGGCCGAGGGCGTGGCCGAAGGCCGGGCCGAGGGTGAGGCTTCGGCGATTCTCACGGTTCTGGCCGCTCGGGGGATCGAGGTTGACGGGGCCGCCCGTGAGCGGATTCTGGCATGCGGTGATCTGGAGCGGCTGTCGGATTGGCTGACCCGGGCTGTCACGGTGGCCGCGGTCGCCGAGCTGTTCGATCAGCCGTAGCGCCGGCTCGCTCCTGCGGATCCGGCCATGGTCGCCCATGTCGAAGGCACCATTGCTGACGCTGAAATCGCCATCACCGCAGCGGAATTCGACGTCCTGGCCGACACCGACCGAGTCGGCTACGCTGCGCCGCAGCGAGCGATGGTGCACCCGATTTGGCATGACGGTGGGTGGACGCGCTAATGTTCTCTCAGCCGGAGCAGGGGAGACCCGAACCGGACAGTCGCCTCGAGCGACGAGCTACGGTTCTATAGCTCAGCGGGAGAGCACTCGCTTCACACGCGAGGGGTCGCTGGTTCGATCCCAGCTAGAACCACCATGAGGGGCTTATTCCAACCGGCGTCCGCTCGCTGGTTCGAGTAAGCCCCTTTCTGCTTTCTGTGCGGTGGGGGGCTGGTGCAGGCGCGGCCGGCTTGATGGAGGGCGGCGAACAGGTCGGTTTTCTCGTCGCTGATCGTCGGTTCGATGGTGTCGTGATGGTCGTCGATGTAGAAGCGTTGGTAGAAGGTCTCGTTGAGCAGGCGGCGGATGTCGGTGCTGGCGTCGCGGTACAGGACGTAAGGGTCGGCAACGAGGTCCAAGGCGTGCCGGAGCACTCCCGCGCCGATGGTGAGCTCTTCGGAGGTGTTCGTGAGCCCGGCTTCGAGGCGTTTGCGTTGGGTCTTGATGTCGATCAGCTTCATGCGGACTTTTGCTTGGGGCATCGAGCCGTCGGCGAGCAGGTCGATCAGGCGGTTTTCCTTGGCGTCGAGCTGTTTCAGTTGACGGTTGAGGCTGGCGTGTCGGTCGCGGACGGTGGTGTGTTCGTCGGCGACGACTTCTTGGAGGAGCCTTCGGGTCTCGGTGGCGAAGGATGTCGAGAGCTGCAGTGTGCGATAGTGCTCGGCCACGGCCTCTTCGACCATTTCGACTGGGACGTAGGGAAGATCGCATAACCCCTCTTTGCTTCTGCGGCACTTGAAGTATGTGTACTTGCTGCCGTTGCGGCTGGTCGACTGGTTGAACACCAGCCGTGAGGTATGCCCCTGGTCGCGGCAGCGAGTGCAGAACAGGAACCCTTTGAGGTAGTGGTTGTGAACCCGGTCGCGGTTCCCATTGGCGCTGCGCTGCCGGAGCATATCCTGAACGCGGTCGAACAGTTCATGGCTGATCAGCGGTTCGTGGCGCCCGGGATAGATCTGGCCCTTCCACGTGACGTAGCCGACGTAGTACGGGTCGCGCAGCATGTTGTGCAGGGTTGAGGCCGATACTGGTCGTTGTGCCGGGTAGCGGCTGGTCGGAGGAGAAGTCAGCCCCAAGTCGGCCATTGCCGCTTCGAGATCGTCGAGGCCGTACTCGCCGGTTGCGTAGAGTTCCCAAGCCTGCACGACGAGCGGTGCACGGTCTTCGTCGATCTTGATGGTGTTGACCTGGCGGCCTTCGAACAGTATGCGGGTGTTGACGTACCCGACTTTGGCTCGGCTGCAGGTGCCACCGCTCATGGCCTTGTTCAGCATTTTGATGCTGATGTCCTGGCCGGACAGCCTGTTCTGGGTGTCGTTGAAGATGTCAGTGATGGCGGCCATCATGTCGGCGTAGATACCTTCGCCGAAGTCTTCCCGAGCCGAGATCAGCTTCACGCCCATCTTGTCGAGCTGGCGCTTGGTGACCGCGGCGTCGATGTAGTTGCGGAAGGCACGGGACCGGGCATAGACGATGACGTACTTGATCTCGGGGTGCTCGTTCAGGTAGGCCAGCATCTCTTGGAACACGGGCCGGTTCTCGACGGACTTGGCCGATACTCCTGGCTCGACGAACTCCTTGACGATCCGGGTAGGAAGATTGTCGGCACGCTTTTCGACGACGCTGCGTTGGGTCGCAATCGAATTGCCGTCCGGGTCGATGTCGATGGCGGTGTTCAACTGCTTCTTGTCCGAGACTCGCAGGTACGCGACAGCCGGATCGGCGGTCACGGCAGCTTTCACTGTTCCTCCTCAGCTGATTCGGATTCCTTCGCCAGCGCGATGACGGCGCGGCTGAGCCTGCGAAGATCCGGTGGCTCACGCCTGTCGCTGTCCACGACCAGGCGGTGCTCACGTCTGTCTCCGATCGGAGTCTCACCGCGCCTAGACATTCCGTACTCGCCTGCTGGGCGCTTTGGTGTTGCTACGGCCTAGCTGTTGACCGGAGCGCCCTCCAAGATTCTTGTTTTCGTCTTGCATTGCAAGAGGATTCGGTTCGCTAAAAGATAGCCATGGATGGCAATGGGGTTCATGACCTGCGCACGAACGCCCAGCGGTCGCGGTGTCGGGAAAGGGCAAGCCTGGCCATGGGATCACTTGCCATTCATCGCATTTGCTGTGCCACGGACACATCCTGGCGGCGTTGGTCTGTCCTCCGCCTTCTCGGTGACGCTCGTATGCGCGAAACCCGAGCCTGCGACGACCGCCGGTGGAATAGACGTTGGGCGCACCAGGCTTGATTGTCATGGGTTCATGGAACAGAGCTGAGGACTTGATGCGCCAGCCGTATGCTGAAATGTGTTGTGCGTGTTGAAGTTGGTTGTAGGTTCTTCTCTTCCAGCTTCAGGAACCTCAGAAGGCTGCGCTGATAGATCGTCCGAAATCGCTCTTCGATTCGGGGTCGGCATTGTCCAGTCCCACAGCGATCTGACCGCAGGCTCTGGGTGACTCAGCTATGCGACGGGAACCTGTTGCTGAGCGCTGGCGGGCTTCCTGGCCAAAATCCCTCCCGCAGGCCCCAATCCGCGGACGTGACGGATTCCTTCGCTCGATGGGCCTGATGCATCGACCATGTGGCCATGCCTGCGGGGTGCACTACACCCGCAGCCGCCAATCGACACTGGACGGTGTGCGTGTCGCAGATCACTGCTGGCGCCACAACTGGGGTGGCGAATGTAGTGTCTGGCCGTCAAACATGCTGAGTGTGATCAACATGGGCGATTACCCCCGAGCGAGCCCCAGGCTGATGCACTTCGGTCCTGGGGCTCGATTGGGTATGTCACGCGACAGTGAACGGGGGTTCCAACGGGCCGGGTCGCTCCGCGTGTCAGACGGTGCTTGGTGGTGTGCAACGGTTCTCGTCGAATCGTAGATCGCTTGGACAAGGTCGCGCTGGGTCGCATTCTCACCACGGGAGACGATGGCCGGGGATCGTCCTGTTATAGCTCGTACCGGAAGGTCGGGACGAGACGCCCGCGACCGAGGACGAACCGGTTGGGGGTGCACGATCTCGTTCTCGGTTGTGCTGGTTAGCAATTCGGCGCGGGGTTCCGTGGGCAGGTCCGGTATCGGGTCTGCCCCTCGGCGGCGCTGCGGCGCTGCACTGTGTCGACCAGCACGTCGGCAATAGTGGTCACGACCGACGTGCTGGTCGGCAAAATCCCGACACAATTGTCTCAGCCGGTTGATAGCGCACTGGGTATCGCCTGCGATTGGGGTGGGGATCCACCGCGGGCTGATCAAGTCGCACCCAAGCGACGGTTACCCAAGCTCGAGTGCGAATCGCCCTTGCGAAGTTTGTTATCGCGAGCTTTTGCTAGCGGCATAAATGTCCGGCAGCCCCTGAGCCTGGGGTAGCCCTTGTGGCGCTCGACACATTAATGTCTATTGTGCATCGGGCGCTATCGCGGACTGGGCTAAAGCGGGTCGGTGACGTTTTGCCTGTACGCATAGCAGACGCGGATATCGCGGGTGTCTGAGATCTCGGCGATATCGATACTGATGGAGTACGGATCGCCTGTGTCGAGGTCGCGCAGGTGGGCCAGTTCGTTGGGATGGCGCGCGTAGTCGACACGGATACTGCTGCTCCATATACGACGGAAGTCGCGATCGCGTTTGAGGTAGTCGAAGAAAGCTTTGACACGGGGGTTGGTGCGGTAGCGGCCGAAGGCGCCGCGGAGCATCGCGACGTGGAAGAGAGCCTCCTGCTCCCATTGGAGTGTCACGTTCATCGCCGGGCGGGCATTCTTGTGGGTGCCGAAGAACCACTGGGCGACGTTGCTATTCGCCTGATCGACACCCGGCAGGGCGCGACGGAATGATTCGTTGGCGGACAGGACATTCCATAGCGGATCTGTGTAAACGCAGATCACACCTGTTCTATCCAGCTGGTCGAGCGTCTTGATCCTGCTTGGCGTGTTGACTCGGTCGCGGAGCTCACCTACTGAGGGGAGCGTAGCTGGAGGCTGCCAGAGCTCGAGGGTGTGGCGAGCCTGCATGGCGTTCATGCCGTAGCCGGCGATCAATCGATGAATCATGTCTCGTCCGGGGATGTACCCGCGATCGATCTTGGCGATGTAGTCCTTGCTGATGTGGGTGAGTTCTGCCGCTTCCTCTCGGGTGAGGTGGCGGTCTTCCCTGACCCGTTGTAGCCAGGCGCCCAGGCTGGGCATCTGGATGTCGACTGGCTTCTTGTCGTGTGTGGTAGGCGGTTGCCGGCGGAGATTTCTTCCAGGAGCTGGACTCATGTCCTCTCCCCCCGTTCTGCGGTCGTGGTTCATCGCAAGGCGAACTGCGTTTTGAATGGCTCAACTCCCCCTTGAGTCGGGACCGTTCCTACCAGGGCGGGGTGGTCCCGGCAACGAGGATTTCGCCATCTGGATTGCGGGGCGTTTGCGATTGTGGCAGCAGTGTTGGGGGTCGTCTAACCGTGTCCGATCCATCCGTTGCGTCGAACGAATAATTTCCTTACCAGTTGGATCAACATTGCCTGCGTATTGGTCGCGAGCTCGATGGTAAGAATGTTATTTGGTAAATCCCTTACCATCTTCAGGTGTGGCGCGACGCTGTTTTCGAGGTTTTGATGAGGTTGCAAGTGCAACCGTTGAGAAAGGGAACCTCGTGGATCCGATGTCTATTCTGTCCTATCTGAATCTCGGCTCGTCGATCGCGTCGAATGGTCTGAGCCTCTTGACTCAGCTTGTTTCGATCGTGGCGTCGTTCCTGTAATTCCCGACTCTGCCTGACGGCGGTCCTGGCTGCAAAGCTGCAGCCAGGATGCCCGGCATGAGGGATTTCGAGCAATGCGCGATTTGGCGCGAAGTCATCTCTTCTCCTGATGAAGGGTCTATTCGGAATGCAAATTCCCGAGAATCACGACGCGTGCGATCGGTGGTCAAGGATGCGCCGAGCCCGTGGGGAGCGCATCCGTGCGGTGTCTACGTCGGCGAGGCCGATCATCGTCCGCTGCGGGCGCATCGTTATCGCAGGCGTCGTACCGGTCTCGATAATGCTGACTGGGTCCAGCCACGCCGTCGGCGCCGCGCCCGAACAAATCTCTGATCAACCCGGTGTCACCAGTCCTTCGCAGCCAGGGACGGTGGCCCCGGCCGCCCCACCCGCACCATCCAGTGACCAGCAGGCCCAGCCCGACCGGGGTGCCCAGCAATATCCTGAGCAACCTCCAGAGGTGCGCAATGGTCCGTCGCTGAGGCCTCAGCCGTCCTCGGACCCTGCGCCGCAGGTTGATCTGCAGGATCTGCACCTGCCGGAGCCGGTACCGCCGGTAGCGCCTATTCAGCCGCCGGACAACACAATTCGTGTCGGTGAGTGGCAGACCCCCTCGCCCGACTGGATGCCCACAGACGTGCGGGACTGGATCAACACGACAGCCGCTGATGGCGAGGCGCAGGTCGCGACAGCTTTGGACTCCGTCGGAGTGCCTGCCGGACGCTCCGACCGGGTCAGCGGCGCAACACTGGCCGGTGCGGGCATCGGGGGTGCGGCAGGGGCGGTCATTGCCGGAGGCCCAGTTGCCGCGATCGGCGCGGTCGTGGGTGGCCTGGTCGGTGGCACAGTCGGCGGAATCGCTGGTGCCGCAGTCGGAACCCTCGTGCCGGTTCCCGTCGTGGGAACGGTCACTTCCGGTGTTTTAGGGACCGCGATCGGAGCGGCGGCGGGTGCCGCAGTCGGTGCCGCCGTGGCGGGCATCCCTGTGGCCGTGGTCGCGGCGATCGCTGGCGGCAGCGTCGGAGCGGGATTCGGGGCCGGAGTCGGAGTGGGGCAGCCATGAGCAAACGCGCATTGCGCATGGCAGGCGGCGCAATGACCTTGGTGTGTGGCGCCGTGCTGGTCGGTGGATCGGAAACCGCGGTGGTGCAGGCAGTCCCGATAGGACCTGGCTGCCCGGCCCTGTACATGCTCGGCATCCAGGGGACAGGCCAATCGTCGCCAACCGCGGATCCGACCGCGGACAGTGGAGTGGTCGGTGCGTTACTCGGGCCGGTGATTGCGACGGTTCCAACGCTGGTGCAGCGCAGTTACATTCCGTACGACGCGGCTTTCGGTGGTGCGGTGCCCGGCGGCGGCGTGGACCCCTACGTGACTTCGGTCAACGATGCGCTGGCTGGGCTTGATAGTGCCGCAGTCCAGGTCGTGGCGACGTGCCCGGCTACGATGCTGGCAGCGGTCGGGTATTCACAAGGCGCGCAGGCTGTCGCAGAGTTTGCGCGATCGGTCGGTTCAGGCAATGGTCCTGTCCCGGCGGAGCGGATCGCTGGAATCGCGCTGTACTCCAACCCGACTCGCCCTTCCGGCGCTCCCGTGTTCCCTGGGCGACCAGGGCAATCGGTTCCGGACCCTGCCCCTGGCACCAGCGGTGCGGCAGTGTCTGGAGTCCAAGTCACCAGTTCCGCCTTTGTCGGTGGGGGGATTGCCGATGATGACGCGACCTATGGCGCGCTGGCAGGCCGTGTCGCTGACATCTGCGTCGACGGTGACTTGGCGTGCTCGGCACCGGATAACGCGGCCTTACTTCGTGCCGGTGCCGAACTCGCCGCCCAGGCCGACCTTCGCGATCCGATCGCAGCAGTCGGGTCGATTCAGTCTCTGCTCTCGGCAGCCCTTGGAGACGCCTGGACAGAATTTGTACTCAACGACTTTCGTGTCCAGCCCGAGGCCGTCGACTACCTGCCGGCCGAGAGTTTGTCCCAACGGCTAATCGACGCGGCCGACCCACGCGTTCCCCGCCCATCATCCGACGATGTCGCAGCAGCCGCCGGGCGCTGGGGTGAGATCACGACGGCTGTCACGGTGGACCCGGTTGCCCTCTTGCCGAAGCTGGCAGCTCAGCTATCAGCGGCCTGGGGGCAGTTGATAGCTAATAACAGCGACCTCGTGAACCCGGCTGTGTGGATTCGATTCGGCGACACTGTCTCTCGTCACAACGGTTACGCCGTGACCGGCCAGATGACCTCGGGCATCGCCTGGTTCATTGCTCTCGCCCGTGACATTGCAGGGAGCCGGTCATGACTGAGTTCTATGCACCGCTGGTTGTGGCGGGCGATCGACGCCCGGGTGAGCTCGTGCGGATCGAGAGGACTGCTGTCCGACATTTGCCCGATGCGACAAACGCGTGGCGAATCGTCTACGTGTCCAGCGACTCTCGCGGTGAGCCGATCCCGGTCTCGGGGATCGTGATCGCGGCGGGCACGGCCGCCTCGTCGACTCCGCATCCGCTGGTGGTGTATTACCCAAGCTTCCACGGACTCGGCGGCCAGTGCGCGCCGTCGCAACAATTGCTGACCGGGGACGAACCCCTCGACCACATTCAGGCAGCTCTGGATCGCGGGTGGACGGTGGCTGTCCCCGACGGCGAGAACCTCGGCATCACCGGGCTCGGACCGCACACCTTCCTCGCCGCCCGCGCAGCCGGTCAGGTCACTCTCGATCTGGCACGGGCATCCCAGGCGATACCGGAAGTGGCGCAGTCGAATCCGGGGCAAGCGCCGATTGTCTTGTGGGGGTATGCCGATGGTGGGCGTGGTGCAGTGTGGGCAGCAGAACTGCACCAGGAGTACGCACCGGAGCTCGACCTGCGCGGAATCGCAGCCGGCGCCGTGGTGACCGATCCGGGCGCGCTGGTCCGGTCCGCACACCGTGGTCCGTGGTTGGCGCTCACATTGGCCGGGATGATCGGGCTCTCGCGGGCCTACCACCATCTCCCGCTGCGCCATGTACTGACAGAAGACGGCCTCCATGTTGTGCGGCACGCTGAAAACCTCAGCGCAGCACAGCTTCTCGAACAGTATCGACAGCCATTGGAACGCTGGTGTCAGCGTCCGGATCCCTGGAACGACGCCATCTGGCGCTACGTCCTGACCCGCGAAAGCCGAGCCCACGCCGCAGCGCCCTCGGTGCCGGTTCACCTCTATCACGGCACCCACGATCGGGTTGTCCCGGTCGAATCGGGCGGTGGATTGTTCACCGAGTACCGCAGGCGCGGTGTGGACGTCACCTGGCGCGAATACGACACCAACCACTTCCGCACAGCCACCGACAGCACGTCCGACGTGGTCGCACATCTCAGCGGATTCCTGGGGCGCCCTGCGCCGAGTCGACGCGCCAATCCGGCCGACCGGTCGCCGACCGATCTTCGCTAACACCGAGAGCCATCCAGCAACCCGCCGATAGACCAAGAACCGAGGTGAATTGCCATGCTGCACAAGACACCCCACCTGCCGACTTCGGGCAGGAGTGTGGCTGCCACCGCAGTCGCATTCCTGCTGGCGGCGCTGTGTGGGACCCGCGGTGAGATGACGACATCGCAAGCCGACGTGCCACTGAACGGCGACTGCCCGGCCTTGTACGTATTCGGCGTCCAAGGAACCGACGAAGGCCCCGCCGATGCTGCGCCCACCACCGACACCGGAGCACTCGGGCAGTTCTTCACTCCGCTACTGGCCCAGGCCGGCGACACCGTGCAGCGCTCGTACATCCGATACGGCTTCGCCGACGACGGCACCGAAATCGCCTACCCGCAGGCCGTGACTGATGCGACACAACTTCTCGACAAGGATGCCGCAGAAGTCATCGCGCGATGCCCAGCCACACGCGTGGCCGCCGCCGGATACGGGCAAGGTGCCGCGGTAGTCTCGGCCTTCGCACACACCGTCGGCGCAGGCACGGGCACCGTGGACGCCGACAAGGTGGCCGGGATCGCTCTGTTCGCTAATCCCACCCGCGGCGACCAATCCGTGCTGCCCGGTCGTCCAGGGCAATACACGCCCACTGCCGCACCCGGTACCTCGGGTGCCGCCGTTTCCAAGATCGCGCTGACCGATACCGGCAGCGGGGGATCGGGCATCGATAGCAGCACTGCAGTCGATTACGGCGCACTGGCCGGCAGGGTCGCCGACTTCTGCACACCTGGCGATCTCACGTGCGACTCCTCGACAGATACGCCATTGACGAAGACCGTGAAAAATATTGCAGCACAGTCAGATACGAAAGATCCCATTTCGGCGATCTCCATGATCGCGCAAGCGCTGGCCGCGACGATCTGGAAAACGACGGTCGGTGTGGTCACCGAAGATCTGTCCGGCACCAGCCTGGACCAACTGTCCTACCAGCCGACGAAAACTCTGGGGCAGCGGCTGGCCGAAGCATCCGACCCCAGCACGCAGATGCCGGGAATCAGCGACGCACTGTCGGTTCTGTTCCGGCTCGGCACGATCGGGCTCAACACCGTGGTGTCGATCGCACAGAAGGTATTCACGACCACAACCATCAGCGAACTGGCCACAGTAGGGCTGACCGATCCGGTCGCCGCCCTGGCAACCCTGGGTACCAAGATCGTCGGCGCCGTCGCGGAGCTGATCCCTCCACAGACCGCATTGGGGTGGGTGAACCAGGCGTTCACCGCCATCACCTCCACCGTCACCAGCACCAGCGATCTGTACAACCTGGCGACCTACACCCAATACAGCGACACCGCCGGACGTCACAACTCCTACACCAGCGCCTCCACCGATTCTTCTGGCACCGCTCCGCTCTCAGCTGCCGCCACGTGGTTCACAGCGCTGGCCCGCGATATCGCCGCGACGAACCCCGCTACCTCGCTACCAAGGCCGACTACCAGCGCGACCACTCCTTCACCTGGACCGCCGTCGCCCGGACCTGCCCCGTTCTCCGGCTCTTCGACCGTGTCGACGACCCCACCGACCCGAACCGGTACGCCGGTTCCTTAGACCCCTTCGGGGCGGACGGCGGTCTCTGCGCCAGAGAGACACCAGATCCGTCCCTCGCGGGCCGTCTCCCCGAAGGGCCCCACCCGTTCCATTCCACGAACTCGCAGGAGGTGAACCTCGATGCCCCACGACAATTCCACCGATACCCCCAAGCGAATTGACGACGAGTGGGGCTGGCTCGACGACAAACCACCCATCCCGTTGCCCACCACCACAGAGGCTCAACGATCTGACCGCGAAGCCGAATGGAGCTGGCTCGATGGTGACTCGAATAGCGGGGCGTCCAGCGCGATGGAGCGAGGAAGGCCGGGCAGATCGGCTCGCCGGTGGATCGGACCAGTCCTGAGTGCCGCTGTCGCAGCGATCGTGATCGCGACGGCTGTCCTCGCGCTGCACTCCCCGATGGAGCCGTCAGCAGCGGTTTCGCAGACGGTCGGGCCGACCACCACCCCGGCCGCGGTGCGCAGCGATGCCTGCACCGGACTGTCCGCGCCGACGATCACCGATGGAGCAGGTGACACAACCAGTGTCGCGGGGGTCATCGCGGCCTTCGAATTCGCGTACTACCACCAGCGTTCGGCCGACGCGGCAATGCGGCTGCTGGCACCGGACGCCGGGATCGCGCTCGAACCACTGACAGCTGGCATTGCATCCATCCCCGCCGGAACCACGCATTGCGTGGGGATCACACCGATCACTGACAACACGGCCGACGTCCACCTGGTGGAGCTCCACCTCGACCGGACTCGCACCGACTACCTACAGGTGATCAACCTCCGCCGCACCGGGACCGGACCGCTGATCTACAACATCCAGAAGCAGGGATAACACCATGCACGCCAACGTTATTCGCCTCCACGACACCGACCGTGCCGAACCCAGCCGACTGGATCCGGAAACGATCACCACACCTGCTCCTGAACAGCAGGCTTCGGTTCGGCTGGCTCCCCTGCCCACAACGGGGCCCTATCCGCCCTTGTTCGCGGTTCTAGGCGCGCATGGCGGCGCCGGCGCCTCCACACTGGCGCATTGGTGGGCGCATTCCGCCGATTCTGGGGTGGCGTGGCCCGCGTCGGCTCGCACCACCCAGCGAGTGATCGTCGCTGCGCGCGACTGCATTCCGGGGCTGGCTGCGGCCGCGGACCGGCTACGCGAATGGCACGCGGGACTCGCCCCAGCAGGGGTCACCGTCCTGGGTCTGGTGGTGACCGCCGCCCGCCCCGGCCGAGTCCCCGCTGCGGTCCGCCGCTACCGACGCATCGTCGAGGATCTGGTGGACGGTGCGATCTGGTCGATCGAGTGGCATGAGGAACTAATCGTCTGCGAACTCGACGAACTCGCACAATTCGCGCCCACCGACCCTCCACCGCCCCGACGAGCCCACCTGACCACAGCCGTACCGATAGATGTGCACCGAGCAGGCACCGCAATCACCGCTCGGATCGCCGCGTCCCGACATCCGCTCTCGCCCGAACCGTCGGGAACCTGACGATGACGACTTCACAATTGCTCACCGACACCATCGCCCCACTCGCGCAGCAGGTGAACATCACCCCGGAGCAGCCACCCGGTGCCAATGGCCTGATCAAGATCGTGAACTGGCTGTCATGGTTCGTGATGCTGGCCGGAATCGCCGCGCTCATCTACGCGGGCGGCAAATTCGCGTGGGAGCGCTGGCATGGCGGTGCGGTGGAAGCTCCCAAGATCGTCCTCGGCGCCTTGGTCGGCGGCATCATCGCCACCAGCGCCGGAACGATCATGACTCAAATCACCAGTGCCAAATGACGACAACTCGTGAAGACAGTTGGCGGCCAGCGCATCTCGTCAGCGAGCCGTCGCCCAGGTTGCGTCGCACAGGTTTCCCGCCCGGTCAGCCTTCTTCTCGACCCCGATCAATGAGGACCAACCCCCTATGACTGCGATCGATCGTCAAACCCTAACCATCTCGACATCCGACGACCTACGACTTGCTGCCACCCGGTTGGGTGCGCCGACGGCACCAGCAACCGTCATCTACGTTCACGGGCTACTGTGCGACGGCACCTACTGGGAACCGGTCAACGAAAGCCTGCACAGCCGCCTCGGCGGCGAAATCACCCAGATCACCTACGACCAGCGTGGCCACGGCCTCTCGGACCGACCCGACCGCCGCACCGCCACCACCCTGCGCCACCTGGTCGACGACCTCGACGCCGTCCTCGCCCACGCCACCGGCGAAGTCGTGTTAGTCACCCATTCCGCGGGATCACTCATCGCCGCCGCCTACGCCCAACACCACCCCGCTCAGGCCGCGGCCCTGTCCGCGCTGGTGATCTTCGGCGGAGCTGCTGAATTTCCCGAATTCCCCGGTCTGCCACGGCGTTACCGTGACCTGCCGCGGCATATGCAACGGATCCGGCACACCTGTTTGGACAGCATGGTGGCGGCAGCGATTGCTCTTGCAGAACAGCGATTCCGGAGAATGAGCCGACGCCTCGGATCCAGAGCGCACCTGATGTGCGGCGCGCGCCGCGGTGATCCGCGAGTGATCGCCGACGTGATGGCCGCCTACAGCAATTTCGCTCTCGACAGCGAGGCGGCCGCGGTCCTGCGCAGCGTCCCAACGTTCGTGATCGCGGGGGAGCGCGATCGAATCGTTCCACCGGCCCAATCGGTACGCCTGGCCGACAAGATCTGGGCTGATTACGAACTCGTGCCCGACGCGGGGCACTCCTTCCCACATGCAGAGCCGGACCACGCTGCGGAGGCGATTCTGCACGCCCTCGAGATCGCCTACAGAAACGAGGTCGACCGAACCGTCACCGAACCTGCAACCCAGGGAGCTGAAGGGCCATGGTGAGCGCGAAATCTCTTCCCCCACAAGTCACTCAGTACCTCTATCCGATGCTGGGGTGGCTCGCGTGGATGGTGCTGCTCGTGTGCATCGCCCGCACCATCTTCCTCGCCGGCCTGCTGGGAATCCGCGTATATCGCGACGAAGCGACCGAAGGACTGGCCGGCTCACTCCTCGCCGCAGCCCTGGTCGGCTCGGCCAGCGGGATCGCCGCGGCGCTATTCCCGACCCATTGATCACACCACCGGGAGTTCGGATGAACCATCCACCATCGACACTCACCTCGAGAGCCACCCTCTGGGCGGGTCTCCTCGGACGGTGCATCCTGCTGGCAGGTTGCAGCCAGCCCACGACGACCAGTGTCGTTCAACCCCCGTCTGAGATCGTCAATCTGGAATCGCGGCCAACCAATCTCAAAACAACCCTGTTCCAGGGGATTTCACTTCCCGTTGCCGATCAGGGGCCGCATAGTGCGTCAGGCGCAGTGGCCAGCGGATTCGATCGCAATCCGATCGGGGCTTCCCTCGCGGCCGTCCAGACGACAGTTCGAATGTCGGTAGCGACCGACAGCCAATGGGTTCTAGTCGGCCAGCAGATGCTGGCGCCGGGCCTCGGACGTGACGCCTGGGCTACAGCCCGATCTCAAATCTCCATTACGGACCCCATCGCCGTCAACGCACCGAAGATCGCTGGCTACCGCGTCGTGAACTACACCCCAGATCACGCCGAGATCGCCATCTACACCATCGAGTCGGACCACTCGATAACCCGCAACACCGCCACCGTCGTCTGGCAGATCGGCGACTGGAAGCTGCTCCTTCCCACGCAACCTCAATCCTCGCCCGTGACCACCGTCGCCGAGCTGCCGACCAATCTCATTGCCCTGCCGCTCCAATGACATTCAGGACGCGTCTGCCGTGAACCTCCAACGCCTAGGGCCGCTGCTGCCGATCAGCATCGCCGTCGTGATCGTGACCGCCACTGTTCTCGCCGCCACCCACCACCGCAGCCACGCCAGCCACGCCTCGTCGCCTCCAGGTGAGGTAGCCGCGTCGTCAGCGGGCAGCGCCGTCACCACATCAATCGTCTCGGGATTGCCGACAACCGACATTTTCGGAAACCGGCTCGAGGTGCCGGCCGATCCGGCCGGCGTGCCGCTCGCGCAGGACCCGACGTCGCGACCTAACCCAGGCCAAAGCGACTATCTCACGGTCGCCCCCAATCGCTTGCAATGGCAGCGTGGGTGGGGAGGCGCAGCGTTGCCGGTCTCTGGCAGCGATGGCCCTGCCGCCGTCGATAGCGGCGTGGCGTCAGGGTTTGCCGAAACACCGCAAGGTGCCGCTCTCTCGGCCTGCGACGCCATCGCTCGCGCCTTCGCTGCACCAGATGGCGTGTGGCAAAACGTCATTCGATCCCGCTTCCGCGGCGGCGAGGCCGCCCTTATTGCCCGAATCGGCAAGAGTCGCCTCGAAACACTGAATGCGGCCACCTATCTCGTCGTCCCCGAGGGCATACGGGTTCTGCCGGGCTATCGCTCGGATTTCGCGGTGGTGCAAATCGCAGTCCGAGCCAGCACCGGCTGGGCATTTGCCAACTGGCCCATGGTGTGGAGCGACGGCGACTGGCGCGTGCGGGTGCCTGATGACGTCGAATCCCTTTGGCAGTCAGCGGTTCCCATCAGTTCACTCACCGAGTTCGGAAACTGGAAAGGAGCACCGTCATGAACCACTGGGTCACCCTCGCGGCACCCGCCGCCGAGACCGGGCCGCTGCGTGATTCACCTGGCCAGATCCTGTGCAACCTGCCGAATGTTATCGGCGCGGTATGCCAGCTGAAGAACCTTGGAGAGAAGGCCGCAGGGTCTGCGGCAAACTCGGTGTTCGACAACATCGCCAACAACTTCGGCGATGCGCTGGCCCTCTTTATCCGAATGGCGCTGACCTGGTGGGTCAATCTGCCTTCGTCGCAACTGGCGTCGAGCACCGGTGAACCAGGACCGGCACTGACTTCGATCCGCGACTACACCAGCGGACTGCAAGTGCTGTTGATGATCGCAGGCATCTTCTTCGCCGCCGCGCGACTGGCGATGGCCAAACGGGGCGCAGTGGCCGGTGAAGCGCAAGAGAGCTTCTTGATCTTCGCCCGCGCAGTGTTCGCCTCGATGATGTTCTCGGCCCTGATCACCATGGGGACCAAGGCAGGCGATGCCTTCAGTAATTGGGTGATCTTCGACGCGACCAGGAACGACCTCAATGGTGCGGTGTCGCGGCTGGTGGACCACGACCTTCGCACTGATACCGGATTGGGTTCTGCCGTCCTGCTGTTGCTCGGTCTGCTGGGCTTGATCAGCATGCTCGCACAGCTGGTGATGCTGGTCGTCCGGCAAGCCGTCCTGATCCTCGTCGTGGCGGCTATCCCCTTGGCCGGCGCGGCCGCTGGAACTGGTCCCGGCTCGCAGGCCTACAAGCGAATGTTGTCCTGGGCGTTGGCATTTGTCCTGTGGAAGCCGGTAGGGGCACTGGTCTATGCCATCGCCTTCACCGCCGCGGGCAGCGGCAACGGCGATCAGCAGGACACGCAGCTGGTTCTGCTGGGCATGCTCTTGCTGCTGTCGGTACCTATCGTGCTGCCCGCGCTGATGCGGCTGATCGCGCCCGCGGTAGCGACCTTGGGAGGCGGCGGAGGCGCGGCGGCCGCACTGGCCGGCGGCGCGTTCGGCGTGGCGATGGGATCGCTCGGCGGCGGGGGATCGAACGCCCGCAAAGTCTCCGAAGGAGACAACGACGCCGGTGGGGGACCCGCAGGTGGTGGTCCCGGTGGCGGACCACCGCCCCCATCTCCGCCCGCCGGTGGAGGCGGTAGGCCGATGCCAGGAGGCGGGGGAGGGTCCGGGGGCAGAGATGGAGCGGGTGCGTCGCCAAATGGTGGGGCCTCGACCGGAGCATCCGGAGACCAGGCGCCAGCCGCTGGCCAAACCGGTGGTTCGACCGCGGCTGGAGGTGCCGCCGCAGCAGGTCCCGCCGGAGCGGCAGTGATGGCAGCGCAGGGAGTGAAACAGGCCGTGCAGCAAGCCGGTACGGCTGTCGACGACACGTTCCGTGAGGCCACCGAGTCCGGCTGGGATGCTGACGCACCAGGGCCCCAGGAGGTGCGGCGATGACGTCCGCGCGCATGTACGGGCGATGGGAGAAGCCCCGCTCGGCCGGATTCTTCGGGATGACGTGGGGGGTGAGCATGCTGGGCCTCGGATTGGTGATCGTGATCATGCTGACCTTCATGCTCACCCGCTCACTGGCCCTCACCGGGGCGGCTATCGGGTACAGCGTAGCGGTTTTCACTCCCTTGGTGATAACGATCAATGGTCGGACCGGGTGGGAATTTGTCGTTCTGCGTGCGCAGTTCGCGCGGGCACGCATGCGCGGCGAGCTGGAGTACCGGGCGGGTCGATTCTCTCGGATTCCCGGGATCGCGAAATTACCTGGCTTGCTGGCGGACTCGCGGCTGTCGGAGTACGAGACCCCGGGTGGTCGACGGTTCGCGCTGATTCATATTCGCCGCACCGATCACTACTGCGTGGTGCTGCGGGTCCTGCCGCGCGGCAAAGAGCTCGTCGATCAAGCCCAGATCGACGCGTGGGTCGAGGACTACGGGCAATTCCTGGCTGCGCAGTCACGCGGCGGGGAAGTCGTGGCGGTGACCTCCGTGCTGGACAACATCGTCGAAACCCGGCTCAAACAACGCCGTGAAGTCGCTCGGCTCGTCCGTCCCCAAGCACCCCAGTTCGCGAAAACGGTGATGCGCGAAGCCGCCACCGATATCGGCGGTCTGGGAGTCCGCATCGAAGCCAGGATCGCGATCACCTACCGCGCCATCGGCAAAGGACGCATCCGACGCGACACGGCCGAACAAGCTCGCGAGATCGGGCAACGCCTACAAGGAGTGCTGTCCCAACTCGCACGCGCCGGGCTTCCCGCGACACCCCTGGAAGGGTGGGAAGTCCTGGGCCTGGTGCGGTCACGCTACGACGTGGCCTCGCAACGCGATATCGAGGCCGCCGGGCGCGAGATTCTGCGAACCCAATCATGGGACAGTGTTGGCCCCGTCGCCCACGCCGACCGCTGGGACCATTACGTGCACGACGGTGCACGGTCGATCACCTGGGAAATGGACGCACCACCGCGGGGTGCGGTGCTGGAGACGGGTCTCGAGGAACTTCTGCGTCCGCGCCCCGACGTGCCACGCAAACGCGTCGCGGTCATCTACCGGCTGCACTCGGCAGCCGAAGCGGCAGACCTCGTCGACTCCGACTACAAGGACGCGCTGGCCGCCGAGCAGACCGAACGCGGGATCGCTTCGGCGTCAGCGTCGATCCGGGTCGACAACACCCGCGCCGCACGCCAAGAACAGGCCCGCGGTGCCGGTCTGACCAGATTCGGTGCCCTGATCACCATCACCGATTCACTCGACGGAGATCTGCCTGGCATCGAGGCGTCGGTGCGAGCGATGTCGGCAGCGGCTCGACTGCGAGTGCGCCGCTGCTACGCAGCCCAAGCCGCCACCTTCGCCGCCAGCCTGGGCATCGGCCTGATCCTTCCCGAACACGTCTCCATCTCCAAACGGATGTCGGCATGACCGCACGCAAACACACCGACCAAACAGGCCGGACAGTCCGCGCCCCGAGGACGATGACGATAGGTGGGATCCGGATCCTGACACCGCAGGCCCGGCTGCGTGCCGAAGCTGCTGCAGCGCAGCGCGGATTGCGCGGACTACCGGCACGATGGGCGCTCTCGTCTGACGACCACCGCCGCGCGAACGCCCAACGCCGGGTCGGTGATGAGCAGGACACCGACTACCACCGGCCATTGGCGACCCTCACCGACCGCGGATATGAGGGTCTTGGTGGTGGACGGGCGTCGGTGGTGCCTGCGATGCCCGAATGGCGGTCCACTACCGTGCAGGTCGCTGGGCTGTGGCCGTTCTCCGTCGGTGCCGCCGCACCCACCGTGGGCACGCCGGTCGGCACGCATTACATCACCGGCGCCCCAGTGCATTTCGACCCGATGTCCTGGTTCCTGCGCGGCTACATCACCGCCCCCATCGCCTTCGTTCTGGCGCTCAACGGATTCGGAAAAAGCTCCCTGATCCGCCGACTCGTCACCGGGTCGGTCGCAACGGGGGAGACCGTGCTGTGCATGGGCGACACAAAGCCCGACTACCGCGACCTCGTCGAAAGGCTCGGCGGACAGATCATCGAACTCGGCTACGGATACAGCAGCATCAACCCCCTCGCGGTCGGCGCACTCGGGTCGGTGATCGATCGCCTACCTGCCACCGACTTGCGTCGCCGCGTCGCCGCCCGCGTCGAGGCCGGCCAGATCACCATCGTTGCAGGCCTCGTCGAACTCGTCCGCGGCTCCCGGATCGCGGACTACGAGGAGACCCTCATCGCCGCGGGACTGCGCGAACTTTATAGCCCTGCAGGAGGATTCACAGCCGCGCATCCGCCTTTGCTGTCGGATTTGCTGGCTGTCATCTCCGACGGAGCCGATCGACTACGGCAGTTCGCCGAGGAGGACGACAACGCCTCCTACCGGGCGAGTACCAAGATGCTGAGGCGTTCGCTGCGTGCCCTGATCGAGGGGCCATGGGGCGAGATCTTCGATCGCCACACCAGCACGCCGATCAACCTGAACAGCCCAGCGGTGTGTGTGGACGTATCGCGCATCCCGGAAGGCGACACCAAACTCCTTGCCGCCGTGCTCATGACGTGCTGGAGCGAAGGATTCGGCGCGGTCGCCGCCGCGCACGCCCTCGCAGACGCCGGGCTGGCGCCGGCGCGCACCTTCGGCGTCGTGATGGACGAGATCTGGCGGGTGCTGGGCGTCGGTGAATTCATGGTCGACCGGGTCGACGCACTCACCAGACTCAACCGTGTCCTGGCCTGCTGGCTGATCATGTGCAGCCACACCATCAAAGACCTCGCCAGTTTGAAAGCCCTCGGGTTCTTCGAACGCGCACGCGCCAAGATCATCGGACCCGTCGGCCCGGACGAAATAGAACGCATCCGATCCACGGTGTCGATCACCGAGACCGAGAAGCTGCTGGTCACCTCCTGGGCCGCGCCGCGACCACCGACCGACGACGGCCTCGACGGTTCGACAGTGCGCGAAACACCGCCGGGCACTGGCTGTTTCCTGCTCAAGACAGGCGAGGCCGCCGAGCCGGGCATCGCGTTCCGGATGACCTTCACCCCGACCGAACGACAATCCGACATCCACAACACCAACAAGCGTTTCGATCACCTCACCACCGAATCCCGGGGGGTTGGGCAGTGATTTATGAACCTGTCGAAATCAACAGTAGCGGTGGTTCTTTCGCTTCCTGTGTTCCTGATCCTGTTGTTCGTGGTGCTGATCGGCGCGGTACCCACGTCGACGTGTGCTGGCTCGCTGTCAGGGAGTGGGTTGCAGGGTGCGACCGGTGCCTCGATCGACGGACTGACCGAAGCACAGCTGCAATTGGCGCGCAACGGCGTCGCGATCGGCACACAACGCGGCGAGCCGGACACGGTCATCCTCGCCGAACTGGCGGCCCAGGCGACCGAGTCGACGCTGCGCAATCTGGCGAATCCGGCAGTACCGGAATCGTTGAATTACGGCAACGACGGGCTCGGACACGACGGCGACTCAGTAGGCCCACACCAGCTTCGCGTCAGCGTCTGGGGATCGGTCGGGATCGCGACGCTGATGAACCCGATCTACCAAATCAACTGGTTCTACGACCGGACCGACCGAATCATCGGCCGCGACCGGATCTCGCCCGCCGACCTGGCGCAGGCCGTCGAGGTGGCCAACGTCAACGCCTACGCCGCACAACTGGATCTCGCCCGACGGCTCTACACGGAATTCGCGAACATCGACCCGGCATCGATGCCGGCAGCTCAGGCCGGGCAACCAGCGACAGGATGCGGATCGAACGGAGCCGGTGCGCCACTGGCCGCTGGGGCCAGCGAATTCGGTGCAGCGATCATCCGGGCGGCGGAGAAATGGATCGGCACACCGTATGTGTGGGGTGGTGGCGACCAAGCCGGGCCGACCGACGGCGGATTCGACTGTTCCGGACTGACGCTCTACGCCGTCTATCAGGCATCGGGCGGCCGGCTGCGGCTGCCGCACTTCACGCAAGGCCAGCAAGATCACCCCGACGCGCAAGCCGTGCCGTTCGACCAGCGCCAGCCCGGAGACCTGATCTTCTTCACCTCGCCGGGCGAGACCAGCTCTCACCACGTCGCCATCTACTACGGCCGCAACAACCAAGGCCAAGACCTGGTCCTGCACGCACCACAGAGCGGGCAGACCGTCACCATCGCGCCGCTGTGGGGCGGCGATCACCTCGACGTCCGCCGCTACTCGCTCCCGTCCGACTCGGGTACCAGCGAAGGGAAAAGCCTGTGACACAAGACAACATACATCGATCCGGCGGACCCGACCGCGGCGAAGGTGAGCAGTTCGGGTCTGGGCCCGCCGACCCGGAAGACGGCAACCTGGTCGTTCGGGGAGGGAAGATCACGACCCCCGAAGAGCGAATGGCGGCCCTCGCTGCCCGGGGACCGTATCTTGTGCTCTGGACCGCGGCGACGCTGCGAACCTTCACAGTGTGCCGGCCGGACAGAACGGTCATCTGGCATTCTCGATTCCACGCCGATCTGGTCATCGACAACGAGGTCGAAGCGGCGAAAGTCGGTGCACTACAAGCGATCTCGATCGCAGCGCGGGCGCGTGAAGAGTGGGGTGCGGACGTAGCCACGCTGCGGCTCACCGTGGCGCGGGCCGGCTTCGACCGAAGTGCTGTCGACGCCGCGGCGATCGCTAGCGGTCTGATTCTGGATCTCGCTGTCGACGCGATCGGTAATCCCGCGCTGGGTCATCCGCCCGAACGGTGGGTCAACTGGTGGACCCGTGATCTCGGCACGCTCATTCACAATCCCCAGGGGCTCAGATGATGCCCGGGACCGCTGGCAGGGTGGCGGTCACCGCAGGTGGATGCATCCTTCTCGTTGCGCTCGAGGCGTGCGGACAGAGCCGATTCGCCGAACGTGAATCAGGTGATCTGCCCTGTACAGCAACATTTTTCGATCCGCCGTTCGATCATGTGGATCCGTGCTCGGCGGAGCAGGTGGCCGTTGCCGCGGTGGAGACGGTATTCACCTACCGGCCCAGCGAACAGGCCGACCAGGGGTCTTCTGTCAAGGCGGCGGCACCGCTGTTGGACGTCGGACTCGCGGCCCGCTCGGTGACCAGCGGTACGGTCCTGACCCCGATCACCGGTTCTCAATGGCAACGGTGGCGCAGCCTGGGCATCGCGGTCGTCGCCTCGGTCCGACTCGGCGAGGACGACCACCTGATCGATACCCACACCACGTTCGCGAGGGTAGCCGGCGTCACCCTGCATCCCGGAGACGAGACCGAAACGATCCTGCTCGCAGCCTTCGTCCGAGCCAGTCGACCGGATTCCTCAGCGGGATGGCGCATTTCGGCATTGGAGGTGAGGACGTGAGTGGCGGCGACCCTGTCGATGAGGGCGGGCAGGCGGTCCGGACCGGGTTCGTGCAAGCCATGCAAACCGCGGCGATGACGATGAACCTGCTGCAACGCCGCGGCGTCGAATCGCGATCGGCCGCCGAGTTCGAGCGCCGTGCTGAGGAAGCTGACACCCGGCTGCAGCAGAACCGGGAGGTCCATGACCTGAAGGTGGCCGGCTACCAGACTCGTCACACCAACGAGTCCGAACTCCACACGCTGGAAACACAATTCAAGACACGCCAGATCGAACGCGCCGAAGAACTGCACATCCTGGAACGCCGGATCAAGGAGCGGATCATCGAACGTGGCGATGCCGACCTGGACCGTCGTGCCGCTGACAGCGCGGCCGAACGCGCGAACATGGATGAACTCCATCAACTCCAGCGCCAGAATCTGATCAACCGCGGCGCCTGGGAAGAACAACGCCACGATCTCGACGTCGAGTACAAGCAGCTGCTGATCGAGATCCGGCGTCGTGCAGCGGGTTTCACCGAGACCCTCAACGCCCAGGACCGTGACCACGCGGCCGGAATGCGTTCGGCCGCGGCCTACGCTGCCGCCCACAGTTCCGCCGATCTGTCCGAGACACACCGCTCGCATGCCGACGCCTTCGACGAGCGACTCACCGAAGACACCGGCGTGAGCGCGACCGACATCCTCGACGCACAGCCAGACGATATCGGTCCGGGTACCGAGATGACCCCTGCGGTTTTGCAGGCGACTCGCGGCCTGACCGACGAGCTGAACTTCTACATCGTCGTCAACCACGCCGCGCAACCCGACACCAACAGTCCGGCCGACGAGATCGTGGACGGCAGCGTGATCGGAGCAGCGATCGAGGCGGCCGACGTCATCGATGTCGCGGTCGTCGAAGAACCCGGTGCGGACCCGGACCCGGTTGTGCCGCCCGAGGTGACGGCGACGCCGCCGACAGCGCCGGACCAGGGGATCGAGCCATGACCACGAGTCCAAGGGCCGCGCGCCAGCCGTATGCGAGGGCTTCGTCGGTCGGGAGCAGGCGATGAGCAAGCCGACCCGGATGCAGATGAAAGTCCTCAAGGCCGTTCATGGTCAGGCCGCGATGGCGCGGGTGATGCAGGATCGCGCGAAGGCCCGGCAGCAGGCGACGGGCAACCCGCCGCCGAGTTCGTGGTATGAGGATTTCCACGGACATGCGCTGCTGCGTCAACAACTCGAAAATGCCGCCGCAGCAGCGGCGATCCCGACGGCGTGGGTCCAGCAGTGCCGCCATCGCGGTGATCTCGGGATGCGATGGCGAGCCGATGTGCACTGGCGTGACCCGGAGCGGGTCGACCGAGAACAGTCGTTGGCCGAGCTCGAACAGCAGGTCCGGCGTGTACAGGAGATGGCGGCTGTGGCTGCCATGTACGGGGAGCGTGGCGCGGGCGCCGAGGTCGGCACCGCGCAACTGTTCGACCGCAAGTTGCGGGTGCTGGCCCAGCACGCCCGCGCCATGGCCAGCGTGCTCGACCTTTCAGCCGAGGAAGCCGACCGGCTGTGGGGAGAACGCAGCTGGGCATCAGCCACCGCAGCTGTGCGGGATCTCGATGCCGCCGCGCTCGTGAAGCGGTGGCGAGCCCACGCTAGTGCCGACACAACCGATTTCGCCCTGCAGGTCAAAGCGCTCGGTGGCGTCGGCCTGCCACCGGAGCGCGGCGTGTGGGAGCGGCTGACTCCGGCCCACATGATCGAGGAGGTCCGAACACGGCTGTCAGCGACTCCCCGCGAGCCGGGGGCGGAGCCGCAACCCGGCGCGCAGATCGGCGAAGCGATCGACGCCGCGGGAATCCGTAGCGACGCGAGCACCTCGCTCGAACTCGACACCATCCCGGCGCCGGCCCCGGCGGCCGAAACAACGCCGGGAATCGAACCATGAACGAGCCTCCAGACCAGATCCGCACGGCGCCAGCAGAACTGGCTGCTCCGAGCGCCACGCAGAAGGTGCTGTTGCGGGAAATTCAGAACACCGCCAAACAGTGCGCGGACCTGCTCGAGGCCCACCGCATCGTCGGTGAGGTCACCGGCACCCTCGCACCCCAATCCTTCTACTCCGTCTATCAGCGTCACGTGGAACGTGGCCGGGAACTGGAGGCCATCGCGCGGGCCGGTGGCGTGCCGCAGAATTGGATCGCGCATGTGCGCGGCAAGGGCGAACAATCGATCAGCTGGCACGATGCCCGCAAGTACTGGCCGGCCCCGCAGCCTGTCGACCGCGACGCGTTGATCGCCGCGCTGAGTGCGGAGGCGCGGGCATTGCAGACCGCGCTCGCGGTCGCGGCCACCGGCAGGATTTTCGGTGCCAGCGGTGAACGGCTCTGGCCTGTCGGTCAATTGAGCCGCGTGATGGCCGCGTCCTGGGAACGCATCGCCGGTGTCGGGTTGCTGCTCGATCCCAGCGCGGCGGAACGAGAACAAATCTGGCCGAGCGGCCCTGAATGGGCATACACCACCGTCACCGCGGTACACGACTGGGACGACCGATCGCTCGAGCACTGGCGTGACACCGAATTCAGCAGGTACGCAACGGCTTCAGAGCAACCAACGCCTATCTCGGACCTGGCCGGGTTGGTGTTGACCGACCACGAGCTGATCGTGGCGCCCTTGTCGGAGCTGGCCGACCTCGCCGGGGCCGCGCACCGGAGCCTGGGCCACCCCACCGAGCACTTCGTCGCCGACAGGCCCGTCCACGCCGGCCCGATCACATCGGTGCACGGGCAGGTCATCGCTGACGCCGTTGCTGCGGCGGCCCTGGATCGGCAACGGCCCGCGGCTTCGGGGCTCGACGAGATCGCCACACAGTCAGGTGAGTGTGTGCGCCCATCGCTGGAAACGCAGGGACCGGACCCCTGACTTCCCGGGCGCTCTGGGGTGATCGATCGATGAAAACCAGTGCATTGCATGGCAGTACAAGTCGAGAGGACTTCTCATGACCGAACCGAATCCGCCTACGGCGATGACGGGGGAGCCGCGCTGGCGGCTGCGTGTGCTCGATCGGATTCAGAACCTTGCCGCGGATCGTGTGCGTGTTCTTCAGCAGGGATATCAGATCACCGGCATGAACGGGGATGCTCAGGTGCTGGCGTGGCGGACCCAGCTGCACCTGCTGGCCGACGCCCGTGCAGAGGTGGAAGCCCACGCCCGCGCGGTGGGCATCGCCGACGCGCACATCGAGGATGCCCGGTTATTGGGGCATCGAGGGTTTCGCGTGTATTCCGATGCGCATGCCGGAAATCCGGTGCGTGACAAGATGATCGACGGTGTCGCCGACGATACCTGGCAGCTGCAGCATATGGCCGCCATCCACATGGTCGGTGCGCTGTGGCCCAGTCCCATCGGCGCTGGGGCGGGTTCGCAGGTGGCCGCTCAATTCGAACGCAACATGGCGGCGGTGTGGATGCGCGCGACCGCGGTCTCGCACGCCATCAGCTTGACCGCCGAGGAATACGCGGGAATGTGGGCCACCGACGTGCCCGGCTGGCAGCGGGTGCTGGCCGCCACTGTCGACACCTTCGACCACGCGGGGTTGGAAGAACGCTGGCGGATCTACGCCTGGCCCGGTCTGGCCGAGGAAGCGCACCGAGACCTGCGCGCGCTCGGCATCGACCCCGCCGAGGCGTTCGCCCCAGACCCTATTCCCTTGCCGCACACCATGTATGAGCAGGCCTCAGCCGCGATCGATGCCGCCGGCCATACCGTCATGGCCCAAGTGATCGATCATGCCATCGACACGGCCCTGCCCACCGAGGCCGAACTGGCGTGGACCACCGAACCGGCCGAGGGTTCCGGCGGATCGGCGCCACCTGTGGATCCCTCCCCTGGGGCCGAGCCATGAGCCGGTGCGCCCCGCGCCGGGCCACACCGCCTGTGAACGCAGGGGGTGGGAAGCGATGACGGAGCCGAACCCGCAGCCCCGCGGGCGGGAGATCCCCGCGGACCAGATCGCGCTGCTGCAACGCATCCAAGGGCTGGCACTGCACAGCGGCCGGTTGCTGCAGGCGATGTACGAAGGTGGCGGTGACGCGCGAACATCGATGCGGGCGATCGCGGAAATCAATGCTGTCGATCGTGACCGGGATCTGACCGAGATCAAGGCTCGCGCTGCGGGTGTCCCGGTCGAGTGGATCGATCGGGTCCGGACTCTGGGGCAACGCGGTTACCCGTGGCGCGAAGACCAGGCCTTGCCCGATCCCGCGCCCCGCGGGTGGCGGCGCACGATTCGGCGGGTCGCCGACGATGTCGAACAGCTCAAGGACATGGCTGCCGTCCACACCGCCTACCTGCACACCCGACCTGTCGGGGAGCCTGTCTCGGAGATGGAGCAGGCGGTGATGCAGCAGTTGCATCGCAACATGGCCGCGTTGTGGATGCGTGCCGGACGTACCGCCGAATCGATCGGCATGAGCGCAGGTGAACGGGCCGTGTTGTGGAAGGTGGCGCCCGAGGAGTGGGCGCAGCGGGTAGGCCACTACCTCGGCGGTGAGGACCTCGGTGAACTCCACACGCGGTGGCGCCGATACGGCGATGCCGCCATCGCGACCGCTGCCCGCAAGTCCCTGGGCAAGTTGCGGCGCGCGGGCGAACACGGCCCCGATATTCCGCTACCGGACATGCCGATGCGCCCGCCTCAGATGCTGCACGAAGCCCACGCCACCGTCGCCGACCTCGACTCCCCGGGCAGCGCGGAGAACACCGCGATCACCACCGCCGTCGAGGCCGCACTGCCGAAGGACCTGACGGCCGACTGGCCCACTCAGGACCACCCACTGCCTGGCACATCTGGGCATGGGAGCGAGCCACACGTGAACAGCGAGCTCGAGCCATGACATATGTGATGCGAATTATGTTGTCGTGTAACACTTGTGGTGGCGTGGGGTGCTCGCGTTGACCGGCCCCGATCGGGAGCCGCCGGCGGTGGCGATCGAGCGGTGGAAGATCGATCTGCTCCGGCAGGTCCACGACTTCGCCGCGGAGTTCCGGCGGATCGACGCTCTCGGGCCCCAAGGCTACGACGGCACCGACGGCGATGCCGAGAAAGATTGGCTCGATCACCTCGACGCGTTGTCCGCCGCGAGGGAAGCGACCGAACGCATCGCACTGTCGGTCGGGATCCCGCAACCCTGGATCGAACGAGCCCGCACCGTCGGTGGCGAATACTCGCCGACGCCCGCACCGGAGATGTCCCTGGAGCCGGTGGGCGAAGCCAAACAGTTCTATCTCGACATGCTCAGCGTCGAGGTGTGGAACCTTCAACGCATGGCGTACGTGGCCGCCGCCCGGGAACTCCGCACCCGCGAGGGCGCCTACGAATTCGGGACAGACCCGGTCTCCGGCACCGCATACCGCAACAACATGCACCTGCTGCACCTGCGGGTCCGCGCACTGGCCGACGCCGCGCAACTGAACCATCACGACGCCGAGAAGCTGTGGGGTGCAACGGAAACCGCTGGACTGCGGCAGGTGACAGCGGTCGCGGTGAACAGCTGGGACAACCTGACCCTGGAATTCGCGTGGCGGCAGTACACGCGACCCAACCCCTCTTCCGCGGTCCCGCCCTACCTCAGTGGTGACGAACACGCCCGACGTCGGCTCGCGCGCAGCGCCGTGAGCCCACCGACGCCCGAGCAGCTCATCGCCGACGCCGCGCACGCCTTGCGCGAGCACCCCTTCCAGCCGCCGGCCCCACACTGGGACATCGAAATCGCCGTCGACGTGGCGCTGCCGGCCGACGTCGGCTGGCATTGGGATCCGCAACCGCCTCCGCCCGACACCGCCGCGAGTCAAAAACCACCTACGCCCGGGCCCGAACCCTGACTCGACCGTGGTCTCCTGCACAGGTGACCATGCACGTCGCATGAGAACACCGCGGGATATCGGACTCGTTGTGGCGCGCTGGCGCCGACCACTGCGAGAACTACTCAGCAACTTCTCCGCGAGGGACATTAGGCGACCGCGAAGGCGGAAACATGGTGTCCGACAAATACTTCGACAATTCTGCTGACGAGCCAGCATCTGGAAAGCTCCCACGCACATCCGGATCGGCCCGGCCCTTACGTGCACAGGACCCGACCCCGACGACTACGCCGGCGGGGGATCGGTTGGCGGCTGTGCGTCGGATGTATGGATCGAAATTCGATGTGCCCCAAGCGTTGCGCGAGGGCGCGATCGCTCACCGATTCGGCGCCGACGACATCGACGCCGTCCACGCCGCGAAACTCAAAGCCGTCCAGAACGCCGCATTCCTGCGCGCGGCATGGATGACCAACGCCGTCGCCAACGATCTCGACATCGGCGATCCCCGACCCCGCTGGGCGATGTTCGTCAACGGGATCGCCGAAGACCTGCACGCGGCACGCCTCGACGCCGCGCAGGCAGGAGTCGATTCCGCCGATATCGAGCATGCCGACAAGGTCGGTGCCAGCGGACTCGCCTGGGAACAGCAGCCCGCTCACCGGCTGTTGGGCCGTCTCGAAGACCTCAGCCACGAGCTGTATCACCTCGGCAGCCACAACGCCGAACAAGCCGAACGGATCCGACACCTCACTCAGCGGCTGGACACCGCCGAGGCCGCTATCGACGCCCTCGGCGACACCGTGGCCCAGCAGGAGGTCTCGCTCCGCGAACTGCTAGGCGAAATCGTCGACCACCACTGGAACACCAGCCGCCCCGAGACGGTGAACGCGCCGCAATCGCTGGCGAGGTTGCGTGAGGCCAACACGATCCTTGCCGCCGCCAACACCGTCGACGCCGCCCTGAACGTAGCGGAATCTCCCGACAGTGGCCCACCGGCGGGCACCGACATCGGCACTGCGGTCGAGGTCGCTCTGGCAGGCGCCGATCCGACCACCAACGAGGATCCGGCCCACCCAGCGCCACCGGTCGCACCGCACCCGTCCGCCGCGCCCGCACCGGAGGTCGAGCCATGACCTGGATCGCTGAACCGGTCGGGTACGCCAACCCTGCTTACTACTCCGACTCGGCCGACCGCATCGAACGGCAACTGCGCGCCGATTTCGCCAAGTACTACCAGTTGCGCGAGATCGCACCCTTCGGTGACACACCAGATGACACCGCCGACATGACCCAGCAGGCAGACGATCTCGCGACGCGGTGGGGACGCCACGAATCACCGCAACGCCGCCGGATGTGGGAGACGCTGCAGGCCGCGGTAATGGGCTGGGAAGTCCGCCCCGACCTCGCGCGCCGCAACTTCGACCAACTTGCTCGCGCACGCCAGGCCGGAGATCTCGATGTCGACGACACCTTGTGGCGCAGCCTGCAGCAGGCCCGCGCAATCACCGGCCACGGCACCGATTTCCCCGTCGCCGGTTCCACCCAGGACGCGGTGCACCGATTCCCGAATCTGGAGCTCGAGCCCGCACTCACCGACCACGCGCACCGAGCCGGACCCGAATCCGATTCGCGCACTGCCGTGGAGCGCACCCTCGGCGCACCCCGTGACAGATCCGCCGACGCGACCGCGACGACTCTCGATCAGATCGAGGCTGTGATCACCGCGACCGATGCTGCCCTTGACGCTGAGGAAGAGGCCGGTGATCTCGATACCGGCCGCGACGCCCGCGCAATGCTGCTGCCCAGGGCTGTGCGTGAGGCGCCGATCAGCTACAACTACGCCCAATCCGAGGTGTGGGAGCTACGCCAGGCCGCGCTGCTGCGCGAGGTCCAAGACCTCGCCTGCGAACACAGCAGCCTCGCCGACGCCTTCGACGGAAACGACGATCAAGCCCGCATCACCAGACTCGAAGCCTTACGCGACGGGCTGGCCTCGGCGCGCCGGGACGCGCTGCGCGCCGGCGTGCCCGCCCCCGATGTCGACCGCGCCTATGTCCTCGGCCGGGACGGCACCTACTGGAGCACCGAACCCTCCCACCCGCGTCTGGGCCGCATCGCGCAACTGTCCGACGAACGCGACCGCGCCCGCGCCGAGGCCGCCGCCCTACGCAGCCGACAAACCAGCCCGCCACAGCGCACCGACGTCATCATCCATCTATCCTCTGAAACAACCAACGGCACAACAGTTTCCACCGACGTCCCAAACCCAGCATCCGCTGAGGGCGGCGCTCGGATCGTCGAAGCCATCGACGCCGTTCTCGCCGACGCGGACGCCGAGAACTGGACCGAAACCGATCCCGCCACGCACGACCCCACCTCATCGAGTGCGGAGACCGAGCTCGGGGTGCAGCCATGAAAGCGAATGCACAGCAAACGATCCCACGGCACCTGACGCGCGAAGCGGAGTTGGTGTCATGCCGGTGAGAGAGACTCGCCGCCGCAAGACCGGCGGCCTCGGCGAGGAAGCATGGCTGCTACTACTGTTCCTCGCTGCTGTCTTCGTCGCGCTTCTCGGCTGGGCTGCCTTGTCCGCGGGGAGCTTGATGGCAGGGCTGCCGGTGACGGCGAATCCGGTCGCCGCGCTGCTCGAGATCGCTCTCGGACGACGGACCTGGCCGTGGCAATCCACCTGCGTCGCCATCGTTTTCGCTGGCGGCGGCGCGGCTGGCGCGCTCGCGACTCGGCGGCGGCTGCCCGCGCGTGCCGGTCTCGACTCGGCCGCGCGAACGATGGCCCCACCACGCGCCATCACGCTCGCCCGAGCTCGAGACAACCGCACTGCCGCGACCCGCCTGCTCAAAGACGCACCCGCCGACATACGCCAGCGCCCGGGGCCGCCGCTGGGACGCACCGTGATCGGCGATGTCGACCTGTTCGTGCCCGCCGAGCTGGGGGTGTTCATCGCCGCCGGCCAACGGACCGGCAAAACCATGGCCTGGGCCATCCCCGCGCTGCTCTCGGCCTGGGGACCAGCGCTGGCCACCAGCAACAAACCCGATCTCTACCGGCACACCAGATTCGGGCGCGCGCAGCGTGGCCGTGTGTGGCTGTGTGACCTGCAAGCCGTCACCGGACGCGCGGAATGCGAGTTCTGGGTCGATCTGCTCGCCAAGGTCAACAGCCTGCCCGCCGCACGGAAGCTGGCGGCCTTCTTCGTCAGCGGATCCTCCGGCTCCGCAGCCCAGCAAGCCAACGCCAAGGTCGACTCGTACTTCGATGGTGGTGCGCAGGAGCTGCTGGCCCTGTACATGTTCGCTGCGGCGTGTGCCGGCGGCGATCTGCTGCATGTCGCCGAATGGCTCTCCGGCGACCAAGACCAAGCACCTGCGTTGATCCTGCGCCACCACGGCCACCACCGGCCCGCCCAGCGGATCCTCGACGCGCAAAGCCTGTATGCCCGGCAACGAGATGGGTTGTACGACATGGGCAGACGATTCCTCAACGTGCTCAGCGACGCCGACTACGCCCGCATGATCACCCCACCGGCCCGCAAACGCTTCACCGTCTACGAGGGCGAAGACACCATCGTCATCGACATCACCCACGAACCCGCCACCCACGCACTACCGGAATTCAAACCCGCCCACTTCGTCCACAGCAACGACACCCTCTACGCGCTGTCGATGGCCGGTCCCGACTCCGCCGGACCGTTGACCGCCGCGCTGGTGGGACAGATCCTCGAAGCCGCCCTCGCCGTGGCACGTTCACGGTTGGACGGTCGGCTGGCGGTGCCGCTGCTGGCGGTCCTCGACGAAGCCGCCAACTGCGCCCGCATCGGTGAACTGCCCAGCTACTACACCTACTGTGGCGGCTGCGGCATCATCCTCATGACCATCATCCAAGTCCTCGAACAAGGCGAAGACCTGTGGGGCGTCAACGGGGTGAAAACCATGCGCGCTCAATCGATCGAACTCTACGGCGGCAACATCGCCGCCGTGAACTACCTCGAGGAATGGTCGAAAATGATCGACGAACACGACGTCGCCGACCGCTCCCGCTCCATCGGCCCCGGCGGAGTCAACCACACCGTGTCCTGGCGCGCCGAGCCGATCCTCAACGTCGCCAAACTCGGCGCACTACCCAAAAACCGCGCCCTGATCCGGCTGCCGGGCCACGAACCGATCCTCGTGCGCAAGATCTTCTGGTGGGACCACCCAGAGCTCGCGCCGGTCGTCAACGCTTCCCTGGCCGAGTTCGAGCGCACCGTTTCGCTGGTGAAAAAGCCGCGAACGCCCAGCGAGAACGGACGGCAAGGAGGTACCCCGCAGTGACCACGACATCGTCTGGGCCGGCCTCATCTCAGAGCGGATCCGGCAAGAAGGTGCCCAAGCCCCCCGCATTTCCCGATTTCGTCGCATTCGGTGAGAAATGGCTGTTTCCGTTCGTCACCGTCCGGCTGGCCGAAGCCAACCGCGAGAACACATACACGTGGTGTGCGCAGTGGTGGCGGCATCGTCCTGTCGCCGTGCGAATCGCGCACCTGCACAACGCGTTCGAAGCCTCGCGCCGCAGCGAATCCGGTGGCGCCATCTCGAGCCTTCTTCTCAGCCACATCGACGCCCACATGCGCGTTATCCTCGATGCCGCCAACGGTCCCCTGCACCGCTGCGCCAGAGCCAAACACACCGCACTGCCTTCATTGTCCGCGGAACCGGTACCGCCAGGATGGTTCGGGCCGCCGCGCCGTCCCCGGCCCGCGAATGATGACGGCGCAGACCGCAAGACCAAACCACCACGCTTCACGCACTACTCCACCTTCGTCGACCGATGGCTCCTACCCGTGTCCGCGGTCCGGGTGGCGGCGAATCATCGTGAAGGCCAATACACTTGGTGTCGGCAATGGTGGGCACACCACGGAGTGGCGGTCCGATTGGCCGCCTTGCATGCCGTGTTCGAAGCCGCGCGCGTCACCGAAGACCGCACGGCGATGAGCACACTGTTCGTCTCGCACATCGACCCACACATGCGCGTCATCCTCGATGCAGCACAAGGGCCATTACATCGATGCACCCCAACCCGGCACGTTCCCCAGCCCGGACTTCCCTTCGACGCTGTGCCGACGGCATGGTTCGGACCGCCGGGAGAGAATCCTCCGATTGACGAACTCGGATTCGGACCAGACTTCCGGGCACTACGCGATACGGCGTCGACCTGAATCCACTGCAGACATTTGTTCGGCGCCGGGGTGACAGAGCGGCAAACAGGCGATCAGTAGCGGCTACGAGAAACGCCTCTTCGCAGCGCCACGACGCAGTCGGGATGCCCAGCTGTCACGGTTCTCGGTGGCAATCAGCGGGTTCGTAGCAGGGATGGCCCCAAGAAAGAAGACCAGTGCACCGGCCACATACCCGACGACCAGTGACACCGCGATGGCGCAGATGCAGCATATGAGGGTCACCAGTAGCGGCGCGCTCGCCCCGAAGATGGCCGAAGGATCACGCCACGACGAACGTGGCCCATTCAGTACCTCGACGGGAATGTTTTCACGTAAGCCCTGGGCATCCCATTCGGCATTCCGGGCAGCGACCGATTGCTCAAGCTGGGCGGTCTCTGCCCGCAGGTCCTTACAGCGGATCCAAGAGGCGATCACCGCCGCCATAATCGCTGCGCCCAGGAACTGTTTGGCATGCAGGAGGATCACCATTAACACGACAAGCAGCAACAGCCAAATTCGGCTCGGCAGCGACGATTTCGACCAGACCTTCGTGGCGCGAGATGAGGTCAAAGTCAAAACCTCAACCCGAAGTATTCGGTCGCGTCAGCACCAGCATCGACGTCGCAGGCACCGCTGCCGGCCGCGGGTGGCGTTAGGCATGCCGGGATCCTGTGTTCCCCCCGGGGCGGAGGTCGTCGTCGGCCCATCGGCGGACAGCACGAGCAACTTGAATCATGTCGTCGATCGGCTGAGGATCGACGGGGCCACCGGGAATGGATAGTGAGTGCCTGGGTTTCGTTCCGGCAGAGCGTGCTTCATCATCTCCTCGGGTGACATCGGCGGCGTTTGCCCTGCTCTCAGCGTGGATCACAGCTGGCCGGGCTTCCATGCACGGCGGCGTCCGCCGGGTATGCATCCGACGCATAATCAATCACCTCAAGTGGCACTAGGCTCGGTGCGCTCGACCCAGTTCCTCCAGAAACAAACCAGCTCAACGCATGTGCGGAGCCTTCGAAAGGAGTGGTTGTGGACACGGCTATTCAGCCGAGCCAGGTCGCAAAGCCGCCGCGTCACAAGGTGACCGGCGATGTGCATCTGCTGCTGCGCCGCGCTGACCGAGTGCTTTTCGGTCAGCGCCAGAACACCGGGTACGAGGATGGGGCATGGCATCTCCCGTCCGGACACCTCGAGGCAGGCGAATCGGTCGTCGAGGCTCTCATCCGTGAAGCCGACGAAGAAGTAGGCGTCCGCATCATGCCCGAAGATGTGCAGTTCGCCCACATCATGCACAACTCGTCCTCGGGCGGCCGGATGGCCTTCTTCTTCCTCGTCGACGAATGGGAGCAGGACCCCGTCAACCGAGAACCGGACAAATGCAATGGGCTGGAATGGTTTTCGCTCAACCCTCTGCCTGATCACCTGATCGCCTACTGCCGGACTGCGCTCGAGCACATCGACGCCGGCCAGCAGTTCTCGGTCTTCGGCTGGTAGATCGTATGACCACGCAAGGCAGACCGGCAGTGTGCGTCAGCTACCTCGCGGCGGCCGAGCTGTGGAGCGTGCCGAAGTTCCCCGCTCCGAACCACGGGGCCGAAATCCTGACCACCGAGGAGTCCATCGCCGCGGACGGCCCCATGACGGCCGCCGTTCTCGCTGCGCTGGATGTCCCAACTCTTTTGGTGGCCAACCGGATCGGCAACGATGACGTGGGCGGGAGAGTCGGTCGCTGGCTACAGCAGCATCACGTGCCCTCAACTGCTGTAGTCAGCGCCGATGTCGTGACCCCGAAGATCGTCGTGGTCGCAGACGGGCGGGATACCCGGACATGGTTCGCGTACCTGCCCGAGGTCACCGACGAGTTGAGCCGCTGCGACCTGTCGCCGATCGGCACGGCGTCGATGGTGTATCTCGATGCGTATCAGCTCATCGAGGCCGCAGTGATCCGCGTGGTCAGGGCCGCGCGGGACTGCGGTACTGAGCTGCTGGTCAATCTGGGCGGATCACCACTGTCGGACGCGCTGCGCCTCGAGTTGTCCGGCTACCAGAACCTGATCATCCAAACCAACGTCGACGACGAATCCCGCAGCGGCGTGCCAGCGGCTCAGCAAGCTCATCTACTGGGCCGAGACCTTGAAGATCCCCGCGGAGCTTCTGTGATCCTTCACCGCGGTTCCGCGCACGACCAGGCTCACGGTTCCCGGCTGGGCGACCTCCCGTTCCACGGCCGCCCGCTGGCCCAGGAAACCGTGGCCCAGTGGCTCAAGCTCACCCAAAGCGCGATTCGGTGGTCGGCCTGGTCCCTGTCGGCGGGGATGGTGACGGTTCCATGCCTACCCGCGCCTCCTACACGGTCCGTCCACGACTGTGCAGGAAAACAACTGCGGTGGCGGTGAGCACAATATCGCCTTCGCCGTTCACCAGTTCGGCCGCCGTAGTGACACGGCCGCGAGAGCGGTCATCGAGCGATACCTCGGTGATCACCATCGATCCGGTTAGCACGTCGTTTGGGCGGACCGGACGGACGAATACGGCCTCCTGGATCTTCCTGCCTGCGATCGCCTTCCACCGACCGTCGACGCGGAGCACAGCAAGCCGCTGATAGATCGAGAGAGTGTGCAGACCGCTCGCAATGAGCCCGCCGAAACCATGGCCCTCGGCCGCCGCAGAATCGATGTGGAACGGTTGTGGATCCCACCTCGACGCGAAGTCGACCAACTCTTCTTCGGTCACCGTGTGGTGTCCGAGCTCGTACTTCTCGCCGACAACCAGATCGTCCGCATAGATGTCGCGGCTCGAATGATTCTCCGGCATTACTTGGGAGGCATCCGGACGGCGCCGTCGAGGCGGATGGTCTCGCCGTTGAGCATCGGATTGGTGACGATGGCCTCCACCAGATGTGCGAATTCTCTGGGATCGCCGAGTCGGTGCGGGTGCAGCGTCAGCGCCTCGAGTGCGGTCATCGCGGCTTCCGGAAGCGAGGCGAGTAGCGGCGTTTTGAACAGCCCCGGGGCGATAGTGTTGACGCGAATCAGCAGCGACGCCAGGTCACGCGCGATCGGCAGGGTCGCTGCCATCACGCCGCCCTTGGACGCCGCGTAGGCCGCCTGGCCGATCTGACCATCAAAGGCCGCGCCGGACGAGGTGTTGACGATGACGCCGCGCTCGCCAGCGACGGGCTCGTTCTGCGACATCGCGTATGCCGCCAGGCGCAGGACGTTGAAGGTTCCGATCAGGTTGATCTTGATGACCTTCTCGAACGCATCGAGTGGGAACGGGCCCTTCTTGCTCACGGTTTTGATGCCGTTGCCGATGCCGGCGCAGTTGACGACGATGCGCAAGGTGTTGTCGGCGTTCGCGAGCTCCACGGCCTTGGTCACCGCGTCCTCGTCGGTGACGTCAGCGGGCACGAACTGGACGTCGTCGCCGAGCGCGGTCAACGCGTCGGTGCTGGCTGACGGGAGGTCTATCGCGACCACGCGAGCGCCGGACTTCGCGAGGGCAGCCACCGTGGCCAGACCGAGTCCGGAGGCACCGCCGGTCACGAGTGCGCTGGTACCTGCAATCTCCATGGGCTTCTTCCTTCTATCGAAAATCGTTGTGCGGCACCAGTTCGTTGTGCGGCACTAATTGAAAGGTGGCCTACAGGCTGCGGGCGATCAGGACTTTCATGATCTCGTTGGTGCCGCCGTAGATCTTCTGCACCCGAGCCGCGGCATACATTTGCGCGATGGGGTACTCCATCATGTATCCGTAACCACCGAATACCTGCAGGCATCGGTCGATGATCTGGACCTGTTTGTCGGATCCCCACATCTTGACCATCGACGCCGTTGCCGGATCGAGGGTGCCGTCGAGGTATCGCTGAATGCAGTAGTCGGCGAGCGCCTTGCCGGCGAGCACCTCCGCCTTGCATTCGGCCAGCACGAACTTCGTGTTCTGGAAGTCGAGGATCGGCTTGCCGAACGCGGTGCGCTCCTTGGCGTACTTGATGGTCTCGAGAACTGCGGCCTCGGCCATCGCGACAGCCTCGATGCCGATGGTGAGCCGTTCGCGAGGAAGCTGCTCCATCAACTGTGCGAAGCCCCTACCCTCGACACCGCCGAGCAGGTTCGCTACCGGCACCCGCATGCCGGTGAACGAGAGCTCACGGGTGTCCTGGCCGTGCTGGCCGATCTTGTCGAGTACCCGGCCGCGCTCGAACCCCGCGAGGCCGTGCGTCTCGGCGACGATCAGGGAGATCCCGTTCTCCGTCTTCGCCACGATCACCAGCAGGTCGCAGTGGGATCCGTTGGAGATGAACGTCTTCGAACCGTTGATGACGTACTCGTCACCGTCACGGACCGCCGTGGTGCGAATCGACTGCAGGTCCGATCCGGTGCCGGGCTCGGTCATCGCGACCGCGATCACCATCTCACCGCTGACCAGTTTCGGAATCCACCGCTGCTTCTGCTCCTCGGAGGCGTAGCTGCTGATGTATTGCGAACCCAGCACCGAATGAACTCCGAAGCCGAATGCCGTGTCGTGCGCGTACGCACGTTCCTGCATGACCACAACTTCGTGACCGAAACTGCCTCCGCCGCCGCCGTACTGCTCCGGCAGGTTCAGGCACAGCAGTCCGGCGTCGCCGGCCTTGTTCCAGAATTCGCGGTCGACCTGCTGCTGCTTGGCCCACTTGGCCTGGTTGGGTGTGGCTTCCTTACGGAAGAATTCCGCGGCGTGCTTGCGTAGGAGCCGCTGGTCGTCGGTCTCCCACGGAGATACATACTCGGGAAACAGTTCAGACATGGTGTTCTCTACCTTCCGGTGAATTTGGGAGCGCGCTTGCCGAGGAACGCGGTCTGCCCCTCGAGGCTGTCTGCGGAATGCACAGCCACGTAGAAGTTGCGTTTTTCGTGTGCGAGGCCCTGAGCCAGCGAGGTTTCGAAGGAGGCCAGAGCCGCATCCTTGACCAATGCCACCGCCAGCGGTGAGTTCTGCGCGATGCGCTGCCCCATCGCGGTCGCGTGGGCGAGCGTCTCGCCATCGGCTACCACCTCGGCGACAATGCCTGCCGCGCAGGCTTGTTCGGCCGTCATGAAGTCGCCTGTCAGGAGCATGGCCATCGCCTTGGACTTGCCGACGGCTTTGACCAGTCGCTGGGTTCCGCCGGCGCCGGGTATCGCTCCGATCTTTACCTCGGGAACACCGAACCGCGCACCTTCGCCGGCGATCACGATGTCGCAGGCCAGCGCCAGTTCGCAGCCCCCACCGAGGGCGAACCTCTCCACGGCCGCGATGACCGGCTTCGGGAATGCCTCGAGGATCGACCAGAATGTCTCGCCGGTTCCGGCGCCGACCAGCGGCTGGGCACGGATCTCGTCGAACGCCGTGATATCGGCGCCGGCGCAGAACACGCCGTCGGCGCCGGAAATGACGACCGCCAGCACACTCTCGTCGGTTCGCAGCGCCGTAAGTTCCGCTGCCATCGCATCCAGCAACTCATTGTTGAGGCTGTTCTTCGCCTTCGGCCGGTTGATCTCGAGGAGAGCCACCGCGCCGCGCCGAGTCGAGTTCAGAAGCTGTTCGCTCACGGCGCCGCATCCTTGTACACGTCGGCGTAATCGACCCGCAGGACCTTCTTGTCCAGTTTGCCGACGCTGGTGCGCGGCAACTCGTCGACGAAGAGAACTGTGTCGGGCATCTGCCAGTTCGCGAAGCGGTCGCCGAGGACGGCGATGATGTCGTCGCGGGTGAGCTCAGCGCCCTCGACGGGCACGATGAGGGCCAGCGGGCGCTCCTGCCATTTCGGGTGTGCGACGCCGACGACGGCCGCGTCGTGTACCAGCGGGTGCCCGACGATAGCGTTCTCCATGTCGATCGACGAGATCCACTCGCCGCCGCTCTTGACCACATCCTTGATGCGGTCGGTCAGCTTGAAGTACCCGTTCGGGTAGATCGTCCCGACATCTCCGCTGCGCCAGTACCCGTCGAGGAAGCGATCGGCGTCGTCCTCGAGCTTGTGGTACCGCTCGATGACCCACGGACCGCGCACCAGCACCTCGCCGACGCTCTTGCCGTCGTGCGGCACGTCGTTGCCCGCGGCGTCGACGATTCGGATATCGACACCGGACGTCGGTAGGCCCTGGAAACGCTTGAGGTCCCACTTCTCGTCGTCGGTGATCGTGCCCTGCAACGACGGCTTGATCCCGAGATTCATGGTGATCAGCGGGGTTGTCTCGGTTGCGCCGTAGCCCTGGACGAAGTCCGCGCCGGTCAGCTCGTAGAACTCTCGCATCAGCGACAGCGCAGGCTCGGTCGCACCTGAGAGCAGCCGAGTCCTGCTGAAGTCCGGCTTCACTTCCAGCGTCTTGATGTAATCCAGCATCGGCTGGAAGATGGCCGGTGCACCGTTGGCGACGGTGACGTTCTCCTCGATCATCTTGTCGACCAGCAGCGAGGTGTTCTCTGCCATGTAGCGGCCGGGCAGAACGATCTTCGCTGCGGCCCACATGGTGGTGTGTGGCAGCGACCACGACTGGCCGTGGAACATCGGGGTGATGAGCATCGCGGTGTCATCGCGGCGCATGTTGGTGGCCGCGGCCATCGCCATCGCGTGCAGGTAGCTACCCCGATGCGAGTAGTAGACCCCCTTCGGGCGACCCGTCGTTCCAGACGTGTAGCACGCACTGTAGGCGGAGGTCTCGTCGATGATGGGCCAATCGATTTCGGTGTCGGCCTGGGCCATGAGGTCCTCGAGGTGTAGGACATTCACGAGCGTGGTGTTGATCTCTGCGAGCGGCTTGTCCGTCATCACGATCCAGCCCTTGACCTTCGGCACGTGTGGTGCCAGGGCTTCGGCGATCGGCAGCAGGGTTTCATCGACCAGGATCCACTGCGCGTCGGCGTGGTCGGTGACGTAGCTGAGGTCCTCGGTCGACAGGCGCAGGTTCATCTGCAGCATGACCGCGGCAAGGCCGGGGATGGCCCAGCTGAGCTCGAAGTGCCGCTTGCTGTTCCAGTCGAGGAGTCCGACGGTGTCGGCCGGGCCGACACCGAGAGCCTTGAGCGCGTTCGCTGCCTGCTTGACCCGGATGTACGCGTCGGCGTACGTGTACCGCCCCCAGCCGCCGGCTGTCGTGCGATACACGATTTCCTGCTCCGGGTAGGTCCGCACCGCATGCCGGATCAGATTGGTGGTGTTGAGCTGATAGTTGTCGCCGTGCGTCGACGGCAGGCCCTTGACGATGTTCGGGACCATGTTCTTCCTCAGATCCGTTCGATGATGGTGGCGTTAGCGGTACCGCCGGCCTCGCAGATGGTCTGCAGGCCGTATCGCTTTCCAGTGCGCTCGAGCTCGCACAGCAGGTCGGTGAGCATCCGCGCGCCGGTCGAGCCGAGAGGATGTCCGATCGCAATCGAGCCGCCGTTGACGTTGAGCTTGTCGTCGGGGATGCCGAATTCTCGTTGGACCATCAGCGGGACCCCGGCGAAGGCTTCGTTGACCTCGAACAGATCGATGTCTTCGGCGGTCAGGCCAGCGAACTTGAGCGCTTTATGGGTGGCGTCGAGTACAGCGGTGAACTGAATGATCGGATCGGCGGCGGCCACCGACATGGACAGAAGCCTGGCCCGCGGGCGCAGCCCGTGTCGCTCCGCGTAGCCACGGTTGGCGATCAGCAGGGCGGCGGCACCATCGCTGATCTGCGAGGAGTTCGCGGCGGTGGTGGCGCCGTCCGCAGCGAAGATCGTCTTCAGCGACGCGATCTTCGCCGGGTCCATCTCCTTGCGGATGCCCTCATCCTCGGTGATTTCGGGGCCGGTACCGGCCGCCGGATCCGAGGTAATCGCGACCATCTGCTCTCGGAACTTGCCCGCCTCGGTGGCTGCGTGGGCGCGCTGGTGGCTACGCATCGCGAATTCGTCGAGTTCTTCACGAGTGAACCCGAAGTGAGTGTTGAGCAGCTCCGACGCCGCGCCCTGCGCGACCATCTTGTTGTCGTAGCGCGCCAGCTCACGCGGCGCATACTGCGGGCCCAACGGGGCGCCGGGAGCGAAGGCAGCCGGAATCGGGACCTGCGACATCGACTCCACGCCGCAGGCGATCGCCAAGTCGTAGGTGCCGGCGATGACGCCGAACGCCGCGAAGTTGACGGCTTGCTGACCCGAGCCGCATTGGCGATCGAGGGTCACCGCGGGCACCGACTCCGGCAGTCCGGAAGCCAACACCGCGTGCCGACCTATGTTGCCGGATTGGTGCTCATGCTGCATTGCGCACCCCGTTATCACATCGTCGATATCGGCGGCATCGATTCCGTTGCGCTCAACCAGTTCTCGCAGCGTGTGACCCAGTAGGTCTGCCGGGTGCCACTGGCTCAGGGCGCCGCCCCGCTTACCGACCGGGGTGCGTACGGCCCCGACTATCACTGCTTCGCGAGCGTTCACTTCACAACTCCTCGTTCTGGCGTGCGAATGCCGGCGATGGGGATATCCACCCTCTCGGCGAGTTCTTCCCAATGACTGGTGTTCTCTTCCGCGAAGACCCGTGCGAGATCTTCGTGCGTGTCGGCCACGCCGAGAGCCTCGAGCGTGCGCGCGCTGAAGTGCGGTTCGACTGCGCCCAAGGCGATATAGCCGTCGGCGGTCGCGTAGATTCCGTACGTCGGGATCGCTCCTCCGAGCGGATCACCGGGTCCCGAAAGCCCGTACCGCACTGCCGCGCCGGCATCGGCAGCCGCATCCTCGAGCACTACCCGATAGCGTCGTCCAGCAGTGGAGTTCGACTTGTTCCGCAGCGCGAGTAGGGCGGCGGACACCGCGCGTTCGGCACCGAGGAGGTCGACGACCGGCACTGTCGGCATCAATGGAGGCTGCAGAGTCCCGTACGCGGCCTGGTAGGTCAGGTCATGTCCGGGACGTTCCTCGAGATCGCCGTCGTGGCCGACGATCTCGATGTGGGAGAGCCCCGCGAACTTCTCGTGCGCGTTGTCGAGCCCGAGCCTGCGTAGCGCTGAGGGGCGCATAGCGGTCAGCAGCAGGTCTGCACCTGCCAGCTCGTCCTCCAGCTTGGCGCGATCACCCGAGTCCTTCAGATCCAGAACCGTGACGTGCTGCTTGCCTGTGAGCTCGGAGTACCAGTCGGGTACTACAGCGGCCAGGGGATCACCCATCGGAGGTTCGACCTTTGTCACGGTCGCGCCGAAGCTTGCCAACCGGGCGGCCGCGAGCGGTCCCGGGAGGTTCACCGCGAGCGATACGACGCGAACGCCGTCGAGAATGTCGTGCATTGGACTCCTTTCACCTACCACGCTATACGATCGTATAGTCTTTTGCACGAATGTCTAGTGGTTTGGGCAGACGGTATGCTCCCTCTCTAACCGAGGGAGCAAGATGGGACCGAGAACCGATCCGCGCGCGAGCCCGGACGACCTGACCGCAAAGGCGCGCATCCGCAACGCCGCCATGGACCTGTACGCGGAATTCGGTGAGGAACGAACCTCAATGCGCGCAATCGCCGCGGCCGCAGGTGTCACGGTCGGGCTCCTCGTGCACCACTTCAAGACCAAGGACGGCATCCGTGACGCCGTCGAGCAGTTGGTGGTCGACTACTTCGCTCAGGCGATTGAGCGGGTCCCAGCAAGTGGTACCCCCAGAGACAGCGCCTCGGCCCGCGATGCCGCCGTGGAGGAAATGCTCAAGTCGAATCCAGCCGTGGTGAACTACCTGCGCCGGGCATTGTTGGACCCGACTGGGCAGAATGGGCAGCTGCTCGAGCGTCTGACGGATTTAACCCGCACCGAGCTCACCAAAGCGCGCGACGCCGGCCTCGTGTCCCCACACAGGCGCGACTCGACGCAGATCATCGATATCATGGTCCGCCAACTCGGCCAGCTCTTCTTGCAACCAATGATCGACACCATGTGGGACCAGGTTTCTGGGCCTGATGAGTCAGGCGCTGAGAAACCAGTGCTGACGGTGTACGTCCGGGACCCCAGCCAAGGTCCCGGAAAGGTCGGATCATAGGGGACTGGCCTGGGATTGATGAGTGTCGGGCTGGCGACGCGAGGGTGTGACCCACGGTTGATGGAGGTTGCGACGCCACCCACCCGAAGCCCGAAGTGTGAGGTCACACCCATTTGGGTTCCGGAATGGCAGGTGCGACTTGGGTCGCGGCTCTGCCAGTCAGCAATCGAAAACCTTCCGCGCGAGAAGCTCCCGTTCACGGGCTTGGACCTCCAGCGGATGCCGGAGCTCCAAGCGCCATGCAAGGTCAAATCGTCGTCTTCGCTGCGCTCGGCCGCGGCTGCGATATGGTCGGCCGCCTCCACGGTTCATCGGCACTTTGCCCGTGACTCTCAGCTGGCCGCCAAGGGGCAGGCCCGGCGAGCAGATCGCCGCCGAGCTGGGAGTGTCGGCGGCAGCGATGTGCAACTCGCGCCGCCAGTTCGGCGGCATTGGCTACACGGGTCATCTCCGGCGGGGTTTGCTGGTGAAGGTCGGCGTGGTGGGCGTGTCGGTGGGGTCGGTACGAGCGAATTCCGGCGTGGTGGGGCGTTGATGGGTTGACGATGGTCGACACCGTGGAGGTGTGGTGTCGTGGCCAGGGATCCGAGGGTGGAGTTGTATGCGGCGATCCGCCGCGACCTGCGTGCGGGGGTGCCGAAGATGACGATCGAGGCCAAGTACCACGTGGGCCACGTGACGGTCGCCAAGGCGATGGAATCGGCGTGGCCGCCGCCGCGGCAGGAGTATCCGCAACGGGAATCGCGGCTGGACCCGTTCAAGCCGGTGATCGATGCGATCCTGCGGTCGGATCTGGATGCGCCCCACAAGCAGCGCCGTACCGCGATGCGGATCTACCACCGGCTGCTCGACGAGTACGGGATGACCGATCTGGGCTACGACACCGTCCGGCTCTACATTCGCGACCGCAAACCACAGATCCGGATCGAGGCCGGCTGCGAGCCCACCGAGGTGTTCATCCCGCAGGCGCATCATCCCGGCGAGGAGGCCGAGGTCGATTTCGGGGAGTTCGTGGTGCGCCGCCGTGGTGAGACGCTGACCTGGTTTCTGTTCTCGCTGCGAATGTCGTTCTCGGGCAAGGCGGTTCACCTGGCCTCGACCTCGGGCGGGCAAGAAGCGCATCTCCGCCCGCGAAATCTGGGAACGCCTGCTCGACGAACACCACTGCGCCATCACCTACGAATCCGTCCGCGCCTATCTGCGCAGTCGCCGCGGCCCGGCACCACGAGCCCCGCTGCCGGTCACCGGCGAAGTCGAAACCCCACCAGCGGCATCCAAGACGAAGCCCACGCCCGTCAGCTCCGAACCCACCGAGCCGAATGTCCTCCTCACCCAGCTCGCCGAACTGGCCCAGGAAATGCACCTCTGACACCGACACCGAACACGAAGTTGCGCCAACAATCTGGCACGAACCCGAGATCTGTCGTCTGCCACCTATCTGGCGCACTGCTGCTCAGAGCTAGTGCTGCGTTCCTCAATGATCGTGTAACTTGTTGCTGGTCTTGGTGGTTCGGGCGTGGTCGAGGTGGGTTCTGCCGAAGCTTTTGGTTGCGCGAGACGCGCGTAATGTGTTGGAAGAGCGCAAGATTCGAAAGCTGGCCGCGGCTCGGCATGCGCCTGGGGATTGGATCCGGCGGGCGCGGATGATCGCGGCGAGTTGGGATGGTAAGTCGACCGCGCAGATCGCGGGCGAGCTGGGCTGCCATCCACAGACGGTGCGAGAACGACTGCACCGGTTCAACACTCACGGACTGGAAGGGTTGGGAGACCAGGCCGGGTCAGGGCGCAAGCCGCGGCTGACCGAAGCCGCATCGTGGCCTTGGTCGCCACAACGCCGCCAGGGCGTCTGATGCGGCAATCCGACGGTGGGCTGCACGCCGAGAAAGACGCGGCAGCCTCGTGCTGGACTCTGGATTCCCTGACCGATGTCCTGCGCGCCGAGGGCATCGTCGTAGGACGTAGTCAGGTTCGCAGAATCCTTGTCGCAGAGGGCGTTCGATGGCGTCGGCCACGGTCGTGGACGACGAGCAAGGGTCCCTACTTCGTCCCAAAAGAACCCACATCGTCGGTCTGTACACGCAGCCACCCGAAGGTGCCACGGTAGTCTGCGCCGACGAGCTGGGCCCGGTGTCGCCTCGTACATTCGGCCCCGCCCCGGGGTGGTCGGTCGACGGTCACCGGATCAAGGCACCCCTGGAATATTCGCGCGGCCCGGACAGGGTCTGGGTGTACGGCTCGATCCGCGTCCGCGACGGCCACGCCGTCACGCTCACCGCTTCCTCCCGCAACAGCATCAACTATCAGCGTTTTCTGGAACTGGTCGAACAAGCCAACCCCGTCGGCGATATCTACGTGATCACCGACAACCTCTCCAGCCACAACAGCAAATCCACCCGCGAATGGCTCGAAGACCATCCACGGATCAAACACGCGTTCATCCCCGTCGGGGCGTGCTGGCTCAACCTGCAAGAGCCGTGGTGGCGGATCTTCCGGCGAGAAGCCCTCGCCGGCCAGACTTTCGCCGACGCAACCGAGATCGACCACGCCACCCGACAAGCCACCGCCGCACTCAACGCCCGCGCCCGACCATGGGTCTGGGGACGTCCTGCACCGAAACCGAGAATCCTACGCCGACGTTTTACCTATCACCTTTAAGGAACGCAGCACTAGTGTGTCGCGCCTGAAATGCATCCCGTAAGTTGTTAGCCTGTTTCGGTGTCGCATCGTGGGCCTTCTGCTGTTGAGATCGTTGTGTCCGATG